>NZ_CP170553.1:0-237500 GCF_042697355.1 Hydrogenophaga sp. UC242_50 | reverse complement strand
AACGTCCGGACTCAAGAGGGAAACAACCCAGACCGCCAGCTAAGGTCCCTAAAATTGGCTAAGTGGGAAACGAAGTGGGAAGGCTAAAACAGTCAGGATGTTGGCTTAGAAGCAGCCATCATTTAAAGAAAGCGTAATAGCTCACTGATCGAGTCGTCCTGCGCGGAAGATGTAACGGGGCTAAGCCAGTTACCGAAGCTGCGGATTTGCAATTTATTGCAAGTGGTAGGAGAGCGTTCTGTAAGCCTGTGAAGGTGTCTTGTAAAGGATGCTGGAGGTATCAGAAGTGCGAATGCTGACATGAGTAGCGTTAAAGGGGGTGAAAAGCCCCCTCGCCGTAAGCGCAAGGTTTCCTACGCAACGTTCATCGGCGTAGGGTGAGTCGGCCCCTAAGGCGAGGCAGAGATGCGTAGCTGATGGGAAACAGGTCAATATTCCTGTACCGATTACAAGTGCGATGTGGGGACGGATCTTAATAGGTTATCCGGCGGTTGGATGTGCCGGTTTAGACAGATGTAGGCGACACGTAGGCAAATCCGCGTGTCATATACCGAGGCTGTCGATCGAGCGAGCTTGCTCGCGAAGTAACTGAACGAGGTCCCAGGAAAAGCCACTAAGCTTCAGCTTGTAATTGACCGTACCGCAAACCGACACTGGTGCGCGAGATGAGTATTCTAAGGCGCTTGAGAGAACTCAGGAGAAGGAACTCGGCAAATTGACACCGTAACTTCGGAAGAAGGTGTGCCCTAGTAATGTGATGAGAACATCTGAGCATGAATGGGTTGCAAAAAATTGGTGGCTGCGACTGTTTATTAAAAACACAGCACTCTGCAAACACGAAAGTGGACGTATAGGGTGTGACGCCTGCCCGGTGCTGGAAGATTAATTGATGGGGTGCAAGCTCTTGATCGAAGTCCCAGTAAACGGCGGCCGTAACTATAACGGTCCTAAGGTAGCGAAATTCCTTGTCGGGTAAGTTCCGACCTGCACGAATGGCGTAACGATGGCCACACTGTCTCCTCCTGAGACTCAGCGAAGTTGAAATGTTTGTGATGATGCAATCTCCCCGCGGAAAGACGGAAAGACCCCATGAACCTTTACTGTAGCTTTGTATTGGACTTTGAACAGATCTGTGTAGGATAGGTGGGAGGCTTTGAAGCAGGGTCGCTAGATCTTGTGGAGCCAACGTTGAAATACCACCCTGGTGTGTTTGAGGTTCTAACCTAGGTCCATTATCTGGATCGGGGACAGTGCATGGTAGGCAGTTTGACTGGGGCGGTCTCCTCCCAAAGTGTAACGGAGGAGTTCGAAGGTACGCTAGGTACGGTCGGACATCGTGCTAATAGTGCAATGGCATAAGCGTGCTTAACTGCGAGACTGACAAGTCGAGCAGATGCGAAAGCAGGACATAGTGATCCGGTGGTTCTGTATGGAAGGGCCATCGCTCAACGGATAAAAGGTACTCTGGGGATAACAGGCTGATACCGCCCAAGAGTTCATATCGACGGCGGTGTTTGGCACCTCGATGTCGGCTCATCTCATCCTGGGGCTGTAGCCGGTCCCAAGGGTATGGCTGTTCGCCATTTAAAGAGGTACGTGAGCTGGGTTTAAAACGTCGTGAGACAGTTTGGTCCCTATCTTCCGTGGGCGCTGCAGATTTGAGGAAGCCTGCTCCTAGTACGAGAGGACCGGAGTGGACGCACCTCTGGTGTACCGGTTGTCACGCCAGTGGCATTGCCGGGTAGCTAAGTGCGGAAGAGATAACCGCTGAAAGCATCTAAGCGGGAAACTCGTTCCAAGATGAGATCTGCCGGGGCCTTGAGCCCCCTAAAGAGTCGTTCAAGACCAGGACGTTGATAGGTCAGGTGTGGAAGCGCAGTAATGCGTTAAGCTAACTGATACTAATTGCTCGTGCGGCTTGACCCTATAACTTTGATGAAAATCATCAGAGTCAAATGTCATCCGACTGAAAAGTCATGTTATGCCCGAAGGCTCAGCAATGAGTCCATCGTTGGCTGCAATCAAAATAGCTGATTCGAAGCTCTATGAATTCGTTCAGGTTGTGCGTGTGCGCAGCCCGAACAACAAGTTATGCCTGACGACCATAGCGAGGTGGTCCCACTCCTTCCCATCCCGAACAGGACAGTGAAACGCCTTTGCGCCGATGATAGTGCGGGTTCCCGTGTGAAAGTAGGTCATCGTCAGGCTCTTACCCAGCCCCCAAACCCCCTCGTGTCTTCGACACCTGGGGGTTTGGGCATTTATAAGTGTAAGGGTATGGTTTTCGGTTGAAGAGATTTTCAAGTCTCTTGCAAAACGACCAAAAACTGTGTCATAATACGAGGCTCAGCTGATCGCAGCTAAGCAAGCAGACGAAGGTGGTGAGAGCCGCTGGGTTTGCGAGGATCATTAAAAACATACAGCCGATAAGCGTGGGCGTTTGAAGGCGATTGCGAAAACGGGCTCGAAAGAGTCCAAGTCGCAAGACTTTAAACGCTCATGAGAATAGAAGTGAAGTTCACTTCAATTCCGTTTTTATGAGTAATTTCAAGATCGAACTAAAGAGTTTGATCCTGGCTCAGATTGAACGCTGGCGGCATGCTTTACACATGCAAGTCGAACGGTAACAGGCCGCAAGGTGCTGACGAGTGGCGAACGGGTGAGTAATGCATCGGAACGTGCCCAGTCGTGGGGGATAACGCAGCGAAAGCTGCGCTAATACCGCATACGATCTATGGATGAAAGCGGGGGACCGTAAGGCCTCGCGCGATTGGAGCGGCCGATGTCAGATTAGGTAGTTGGTGGGGTAAAGGCTCACCAAGCCGACGATCTGTAGCTGGTCTGAGAGGACGACCAGCCACACTGGGACTGAGACACGGCCCAGACTCCTACGGGAGGCAGCAGTGGGGAATTTTGGACAATGGGCGCAAGCCTGATCCAGCAATGCCGCGTGCAGGAAGAAGGCCTTCGGGTTGTAAACTGCTTTTGTACGGAACGAAAAGGCTCTGGTTAATACCTGGGGCACATGACGGTACCGTAAGAATAAGCACCGGCTAACTACGTGCCAGCAGCCGCGGTAATACGTAGGGTGCAAGCGTTAATCGGAATTACTGGGCGTAAAGCGTGCGCAGGCGGTTTTGTAAGACAGGCGTGAAATCCCCGGGCTCAACCTGGGAATTGCGCTTGTGACTGCAAGGCTGGAGTGCGGCAGAGGGGGATGGAATTCCGCGTGTAGCAGTGAAATGCGTAGATATGCGGAGGAACACCGATGGCGAAGGCAATCCCCTGGGCCTGCACTGACGCTCATGCACGAAAGCGTGGGGAGCAAACAGGATTAGATACCCTGGTAGTCCACGCCCTAAACGATGTCAACTGGTTGTTGGGTCTCTTCTGACTCAGTAACGAAGCTAACGCGTGAAGTTGACCGCCTGGGGAGTACGGCCGCAAGGTTGAAACTCAAAGGAATTGACGGGGACCCGCACAAGCGGTGGATGATGTGGTTTAATTCGATGCAACGCGAAAAACCTTACCCACCTTTGACATGTACGGAATTTGCCAGAGATGGCTTAGTGCTCGAAAGAGAGCCGTAACACAGGTGCTGCATGGCTGTCGTCAGCTCGTGTCGTGAGATGTTGGGTTAAGTCCCGCAACGAGCGCAACCCTTGTCATTAGTTGCTACGAAAGGGCACTCTAATGAGACTGCCGGTGACAAACCGGAGGAAGGTGGGGATGACGTCAAGTCCTCATGGCCCTTATAGGTGGGGCTACACACGTCATACAATGGCTGGTACAAAGGGTTGCCAACCCGCGAGGGGGAGCTAATCCCATAAAGCCAGTCGTAGTCCGGATCGCAGTCTGCAACTCGACTGCGTGAAGTCGGAATCGCTAGTAATCGTGGATCAGCATGTCACGGTGAATACGTTCCCGGGTCTTGTACACACCGCCCGTCACACCATGGGAGCGGGTCTCGCCAGAAGTAGTTAGCCTAACCGCAAGGAGGGCGATTACCACGGCGGGGTTCGTGACTGGGGTGAAGTCGTAACAAGGTAGCCGTATCGGAAGGTGCGGCTGGATCACCTCCTTTCTGGAAAAAGAGCAATCAAGCTCAAACGCTCACACTTATCGGTTGTTGGAAGGACGTCGCCAGCGATTCGGGCTTAGGCCTGGAGAGATCAAGCGACCGGCTTGGGTCTGTAGCTCAGTTGGTTAGAGCACCGTCTTGATAAGGCGGGGGTCGTTGGTTCGAGACCAACCAGACCCACCATCCCCTCCAATGAGCGCAAGTTATCCTGGGGGATTAGCTCAGCTGGGAGAGCACCTGCTTTGCAAGCAGGGGGTCGTCGGTTCGATCCCGTCATCCTCCACCAAAACAACGTTGCTCCGGTGACGTTCTTGTCTGATAAATCTACATCAAAGCATCTTGGCCAGTCTGGTTGAGGATGTTTTAATGTTGATTGATATCCATCGATTGACAGGCGATCGCAAGATCGCCACGGCTGTTCTTTAAAAATTCATAGAGTCGAATCAGCGTTGCTGATGGAAAGCACATATTCGTAAAGGTTTCATGTGCACCGTGCCATCAGCAACATTTTTTGATTGCGTCAACGAATATTCAATTTGATCGAAAGATGCGAATTGAAACGGCATAACGCGTCAGGTGAAAGACCTGACAGACATTTGCTTGATGTGATTTTGTATCTTGTTGGGTTGCGAGACCTGGTGAGATGTCAAAGTTATAGGGTCAAGTGAATAAGAGCACGTGGTGGATGCCTTGGCGATGATAGGCGACGAAGGACGTGATAGCCTGCGATAAGCTTCGGGGAGCTGGCAAATTAGCTTTGATCCGGAGATTTCCGAATGGGGAAACCCACCTAGCAGTAGGTATCGCATGATGAATACATAGTCATGCGAGGCGAACCGGGTGAACTGAAACATCTCAGTAGCTCGAGGAAAAGACATCAACCGAGATTCCGAAAGTAGTGGCGAGCGAAATCGGAAGAGCCTGTTAGTGATAGCACAAGACTTAACGGAACGCTTTGGAAAGGGCGGCCATAGCGGGTGATAGCCCCGTACGTGAAAAGACCTGTGTGGTACTGAGCTAACGACAAGTAGGGCGGGACACGAGAAATCCTGTCTGAATATGGGGGGACCATCCTCCAAGGCTAAATACTCATCATCGACCGATAGTGAACAAGTACCGTGAGGGAAAGGCGAAAAGAACCCCGGGAGGGGAGTGAAATAGATCCTGAAACCGCGTGCTTACAAAAAGTAGGAGCCTCGAAAGGGGTGACTGCGTACCTTTTGTATAATGGGTCAGCGACTTACATTCAGTGGCAAGGTTAACCGAATAGGGAAGCCGTAGAGAAATCGAGTCCGAATAGGGCGATTCAGTCGCTGGGTGTAGACCCGAAACCAAGTGATCTATCCATGGCCAGGATGAAGGTGCCGTAACAGGTACTGGAGGTCCGAACCGACTAGTGTTGCAAAACTAGCGGATGAGCTGTGGATAGGGGTGAAAGGCTAAACAAACTTGGAAATAGCTGGTTCTCTCCGAAAACTATTTAGGTAGTGCCTCAAGTATTACCGTCGGGGGTAGAGCACTGTTTTGGCTAGGGGGTCATGGCGACTTACCAAACCAAGGCAAACTCCGAATACCGATGAGTACAGCTTGGGAGACAGAGCACCGGGTGCTAACGTCCGGACTCAAGAGGGAAACAACCCAGACCGCCAGCTAAGGTCCCTAAAATTGGCTAAGTGGGAAACGAAGTGGGAAGGCTAAAACAGTCAGGATGTTGGCTTAGAAGCAGCCATCATTTAAAGAAAGCGTAATAGCTCACTGATCGAGTCGTCCTGCGCGGAAGATGTAACGGGGCTAAGCCAGTTACCGAAGCTGCGGATTTGCAATTTATTGCAAGTGGTAGGAGAGCGTTCTGTAAGCCTGTGAAGGTGTCTTGTAAAGGATGCTGGAGGTATCAGAAGTGCGAATGCTGACATGAGTAGCGTTAAAGGGGGTGAAAAGCCCCCTCGCCGTAAGCGCAAGGTTTCCTACGCAACGTTCATCGGCGTAGGGTGAGTCGGCCCCTAAGGCGAGGCAGAGATGCGTAGCTGATGGGAAACAGGTCAATATTCCTGTACCGATTACAAGTGCGATGTGGGGACGGATCTTAATAGGTTATCCGGCGGTTGGATGTGCCGGTTTAGACAGATGTAGGCGACACGTAGGCAAATCCGCGTGTCATATACCGAGGCTGTCGATCGAGCGAGCTTGCTCGCGAAGTAACTGAACGAGGTCCCAGGAAAAGCCACTAAGCTTCAGCTTGTAATTGACCGTACCGCAAACCGACACTGGTGCGCGAGATGAGTATTCTAAGGCGCTTGAGAGAACTCAGGAGAAGGAACTCGGCAAATTGACACCGTAACTTCGGAAGAAGGTGTGCCCTAGTAATGTGATGAGAACATCTGAGCATGAATGGGTTGCAAAAAATTGGTGGCTGCGACTGTTTATTAAAAACACAGCACTCTGCAAACACGAAAGTGGACGTATAGGGTGTGACGCCTGCCCGGTGCTGGAAGATTAATTGATGGGGTGCAAGCTCTTGATCGAAGTCCCAGTAAACGGCGGCCGTAACTATAACGGTCCTAAGGTAGCGAAATTCCTTGTCGGGTAAGTTCCGACCTGCACGAATGGCGTAACGATGGCCAGCACTGTCTCCTCCTGAGACTCAGCGAAGTTGAAATGTTTGTGATGATGCAATCTCCCCGCGGAAAGACGGAAAGACCCCATGAACCTTTACTGTAGCTTTGTATTGGACTTTGAACAGATCTGTGTAGGATAGGTGGGAGGCTTTGAAGCAGGGTCGCTAGATCTTGTGGAGCCAACGTTGAAATACCACCCTGGTGTGTTTGAGGTTCTAACCTAGGTCCATTATCTGGATCGGGGACAGTGCATGGTAGGCAGTTTGACTGGGGCGGTCTCCTCCCAAAGTGTAACGGAGGAGTTCGAAGGTACGCTAGGTACGGTCGGACATCGTGCTAATAGTGCAATGGCATAAGCGTGCTTAACTGCGAGACTGACAAGTCGAGCAGATGCGAAAGCAGGACATAGTGATCCGGTGGTTCTGTATGGAAGGGCCATCGCTCAACGGATAAAAGGTACTCTGGGGATAACAGGCTGATACCGCCCAAGAGTTCATATCGACGGCGGTGTTTGGCACCTCGATGTCGGCTCATCTCATCCTGGGGCTGTAGCCGGTCCCAAGGGTATGGCTGTTCGCCATTTAAAGAGGTACGTGAGCTGGGTTTAAAACGTCGTGAGACAGTTTGGTCCCTATCTTCCGTGGGCGCTGCAGATTTGAGGAAGCCTGCTCCTAGTACGAGAGGACCGGAGTGGACGCACCTCTGGTGTACCGGTTGTCACGCCAGTGGCATTGCCGGGTAGCTAAGTGCGGAAGAGATAACCGCTGAAAGCATCTAAGCGGGAAACTCGTTCCAAGATGAGATCTGCCGGGGCCTTGAGCCCCCTAAAGAGTCGTTCAAGACCAGGACGTTGATAGGTCAGGTGTGGAAGCGCAGTAATGCGTTAAGCTAACTGATACTAATTGCTCGTGCGGCTTGACCCTATAACTTTGATGAAAATCATCAGAGTCAAATGTCATCCGACTGAAAAGTCATGTTATGCCCGAAGGCTCAGCAATGAGTCCATCGTTGGCTGCAATCAAAATAGCTGATTCGAAGCTCTATGAATTCGTTCAGGTTGTGCGTGTGCGCAGCCCGAACAACAAGTTATGCCTGACGACCATAGCGAGGTGGTCCCACTCCTTCCCATCCCGAACAGGACAGTGAAACGCCTTTGCGCCGATGATAGTGCGGGTTCCCGTGTGAAAGTAGGTCATCGTCAGGCTCTTACCCAGCCCCCAAACCCCCTCGTGTCTTCGACACCTGGGGGGTTTGGGCATTTATGGGCTGAAGTTTCTCAAAGGGTCGCGTCGCAGCAGACCTATTGACCTGCCCATCTATCGATTGATGACCATGTCCCCGTTTCTGAACAGGGATTGGCTTCGTTCAAGCTCGATCAGCAACTGATCCAGCCATTCGCGGGTCTGTATTCTGTCGTGACGCACTGCCTGCGGCATGGTGTTGAAAAAGTAGCTGGTGGCAAGCACCCAATCCAGCAAGGCGTCCATCGACACGGATTGCCACTCCAGCAGCTTGAACTTGATCAGCACCTTCAAGGCATGTCGCCGGTGCTTGTCGGGTTGGGTCACGAACTGTTCCAAGCGGCTGCGCGCACGGGCGAGTGCTCCAGAAAAATCATTGAAGACCCGGCCATGTCCGGGGATAACGGTCGTGGGGGTGAGTGCTTCCATGAGATCCAAGGTGGCCGCCACCTCATCAAACGCTGAAACGCCTTCGAGCTCGGGAAAGACAATGCCGAAGCCGTTTTCCCACAGTGCATCCGCCGAAATCAGCAGCCGATGCTCGGCCTGGAAGAGGACGATGGAATGAGGATCGTGCCCCTTGGCCGCGTGGATATGCCAATTCAGTGAACCCAGGCGAATGGAGGTGCCTGGCGTCAGCAAACCTTGGTGCGTGAACCGAGGGCAAGACTGGCCCGTAGGCTCAAAGGTCAGGGCCACTGGATCCCAATTCGCGACCGAAGCGGCCTGACCAGGCGGTATCAGGGTGCGCAATGCAGGATAGGCTTGCTGCAGTTCGGCATTGCCGCCGCAATGGTCGCTGTGAAGGTGCGTGTTCAGGAGCAGATCCAGCGGCGCCCCCTCCAGGTTGGCCGCCACGAGCGCCAGCGTCTGAGGCGCATGCGCCGAATAACCCGAGTCCACCAACGCGGTAGGGCCCTCGCCTCGAATCAGGATGTTGTTGGCCGACAGCCAGCCCCGTTCCAGGCAGGTGACACCGGCGTTGGCAAGGGTTGAATGGGGGTCGTCGATCGGTGCCGGTGAAGAATGGGATGGCATGCAGTGAGAGTGCCTCAGTGGGCAACTGGCGTGCGCAAGGCGCGCCGAAGTATTTTGCCCACGTTGCTCTTCGGCAGCTCGTCCCGGAATTCAATGAGCTTGGGCCGCTTGTAGCCGGTCAGGTTGTCCTGGCAGTAACGTGCCACGTCTTCCTCGCGCAGGGTGGGGTCCGAACGCACCACAAACACCTTGACCGCCTCGCCTTGCTTGTCGTCCTCGATGCCGATGGCCGCGCACTCGAGCACCCCCGGGCACAGCGAGATGACGTTCTCCAGCTCACTGGGGAACACGTTGAAGCCGGAAACGAGGATCATGTCCTTCTTGCGGTCGACGATGCGCGTGAAGCCCTGCGGGTCCATGACCCCCACATCGCCCGTTCGCATGAAACCATCGGGTGTGAACGCGCGTGCGGTCTCATCGGGTTGCTGGTAGTAGCCCACCATCACATTCGGCCCCTTGATGCAGATCTCGCCGGTTTCACCCAGCGCCACGCTGCGGCCTTCGTCGTCCTTGATCGCGATGTCAATGCCAGGCAGAGGCAGGCCGATGGTGCCGCTGAACTGCTGGCTGGTGACCGGGTTGTTGGTCCCGATGGCGCAGGTCTCGCTCATGCCCCAGCCTTCGATCATGGTGCAGCCGGTGACGGCCTTCCATTGCCGTGCCGTGCCTTCCGACGCGGCCATGCCCCCGGCCTGCGACAGCGCGAGATTCGAAAAATCCAATTGACGGAACTGGGGGTTCTGCAGCAGGGCATTGAACAAGGTGTTCACCGCGGGCAGCACGTGGAATGCGCGCCGCTTGAGGGTGCGCACCAGTTGCGGGATGTCGCGCGGATTGGGCACCAGGGTCATGTGCGCCCCCCAGCGGATGGTGAGCAGGCTCAGGGTCAGCGCAAAGATGTGGTACAGCGGCAGCGCCGCGATGCCGTTGACCTGCCGCAGGTCGCCGACCTTTTGCAGCGCGGGCTTGAACCAGGCTTCGGCCTGCAGGATGGCGGCGATGATGTTGCGGTGGGTGAGCACCGCGCCTTTGGACAAACCGGTGGTGCCTCCCGTGTACTGCAGGAAGGCCACAGAGTCCAAGGTGTCGCTGGTGGGCTGGAGGCGCATGCCACTGCCTTCGGCGATGACGTGGCGGAAGTTCACGATGGTGCGCTCGCCCAGGGGGCCTGTTCGGGCCAGCTTGTAGGCCGGGACCATCTTGGCGAGATGCCGCACGGCGAACGTGATCCAGCGCCCGTACCAGAACCCCAGCTGGTCGCCCAGGCTGGCGATGACCACGTGCTCCACCGAGGTCTGGTCGATCACCTGTTCGAGCGTGTGGGCGAAGTTCTCCAGGATGACGATGGCCTGAGCCCCGGAATCCTTGAGCTGGTGCTCCAGTTCTCGCGCGGTGTAGAGCGGATTGACGTTCACCACGGTGTAGCCAGCGCGCACGATCGCGGCCATGGTGATCAGGAACTGCGGCACATTCGGCAGCATGATGGCCACGCGCGCACCTGGCACCAAGCCTCGGCCCTGAAGCCAGGCCCCCATGGCGGCACTCAGGCCGTCCAGTTCGCCATAGCTCATCCACTGTTCCATGCACACGCTCACAGGCTGGCGGGCATGTTGCTTGAACGACTCTTCGAGCAGGTCGGCCAATGAGCGGTAACGTTCGGGCGTCACCTCGGGTGCAACGCCTTCGGGGTATTGGGTGAGCCAGGGTCGGGTCATGGGTTTCGCTGTGACAGAGAGGGATGGACCATTCTGGCAAGCCGGCGCCCGGGTGCATACCGGGCCAGCCCTAAGGCGCTGTCACCCAAAGCACACGGGATCCCGGAGACCTCAACGGGTCTCAGGCGCTCTGGCCAGCTCGGCGGACAGTGCCGCGCTGCAGGCGCCCTCGCCCTCGTCGAACAGGGTGCTGATCCAACGCGATTCCCGTGCGCTGATGGTGTCGATGAAGTTCCGTGCATCCCCCAGGGACGCGAAGGCATCGAAGCCGCCTTCCAGGAAATGTTGCAAGGCATCGAGGCCCGCCGCGCGGGCCGGGTTGCGCATCATGCGCAAGGCCAGCCGCAAGGGCTTCATGCGGGTGAGGCGCTGCAACTCGCGCCCCATGTGCTGCACGACCGCCAGTTGGCGCGCGCGCGCATCGCGGTCGCCGGTCAGCCGCCAGGCGCGCGTGTAGCGCAGGGCAGGGGACAGCGTGGCGTCCTGCGGCAACCAGTGCGTTGGCGATGTGGTGGTCGAGCACCTCGGTCAAGGCATGGGTCTCGGCCAGATCCACCGCGAGCTGGGCCACGGCTTCCGGGAACAGGCGTTCCAACGCGCCGGCGATGCGGGCGAATTGCGCGTCGCGCCGGGCGAAGTCGTGCACGCCGTAGAGCTCATCCAGAAAGAAGCGGGTCGCGGGGGCATACACCGGGTGCTCAAGGAAGTCGGCGTACGTGGCGCGGAAGCGCCGGGCCTGCAGCCGTTTCACCTCGTTCACCGCCCGGTCGAGGCCTGCCGTGCGGGCTTGCTGGCGCAGATCACTGACACGCGCCAGGTGCGTGCGGATGCGGTCGGCGGCGCTGGGGTTCTGGGTCATCGCGGGCTCAGGCAGAAGCGGTGTGCCAGTCTAATTCGGACCGCCCACTCCGTGAGATAGTTCGGCCATGTCCCCTCCGACGCAGCCCCCCCCAAGACACGTTCCCCGCTCCAGCCTGGCCCGCTTGCAGCAGGCGCTGGTGCTTGGTACGTTGGTGTTCGTGGTGGCGTGGGTGTTCTTCTGGTGGCCGCGATCCCCCACGGTGGCTGTGGTGGGCGCCTTGTTGTCGCTGGGCGGCTATGCGCTGGTGCTCGCCCTGGAGGGGCTGGCCGCGGCCCGGCTGAACCGGGGCGATGCCGCACCCCCGGCGGGATGGCAGGGTTTGGCGGGCGCCTGGTGGCAGGAGATTCGCGTGGCGCCGCAGGTGTTTGCCTGGCGCCAACCCTTCTTCTGGGCGAGCCTGCCGGACGACGTCGACCCGCGCGAAGGCCCGGTGCCCGCTGTGGTCTTCGTGCACGGCTTCGTGTGCAATCGAGGCCTGTGGTTGCCCTGGATGCGCCGCTTGCGCAGCCAGGGCGTGCCCTATGTGTCGGTCAACCTCGAGCCGGTGTTCGGCGACATCGACGACTACGGGCCCCTCATGAGCGACGCCGTGCGGCGCGCCCAGGCCCTCACGGGCCGTCCCCCCGTGCTGGTGTGCCACAGCATGGGTGGCCTTGTTGCCCGGGCGTGGCGGGCGGCCGAGCCGGACACGCCGGTGCACCAGGTCATCACCATCGGCAGTCCGCACCGAGGCACCTGGCTGGGGCGCTTCAGCCGGTGTGCGCAACGGCCGGCAGATGCGGCAGGACGGGCACTGGCTGGCGGCCTTGGCCCGGCGCGAAGCGCAGATCCAGCCGCAGGACACCTATGCTGACTTCGTGTGCTGGTATTCCAATGCCGACAACATCGTGTTCCCGGCTTCCACCGCCACCTTGCCCGGGGCCGACAACCGGTTGGTGCCCGGTGCGGCCCACGTGGCGCTGGCCTTTCACCCCAGGGTGATGGACGAGTCGCTGGCGATCGTGGCGTCGGCTGGCAGGTCGCCGAGCGAACGCACCGCCTTGTAGAGCGGCGCGAAGTCGGGCGCCGTCATTTCGAACAGCTGGTCGAAGCTGTCGATGACGAAGTAGGTGGCCTGGTAGTCGTCGATCTTGTAGCGCGTGCGCATGCAGCGCAGCAGATCAAGCGCGATGCGCTGGGGTTGCGGGCTGGTGACGCTGTGGCGCAGTTCGCCCGACGAACTCAGGATGCCGGCGCCGTACGCGCGCAACCCGTCGTCCTGGCGGATCAGGCCGAACTCGATCGTGTACCAGTACAGCCGCGAGAGCAGCTCGCCGGCGCCCAGATCGTGGGCCTTCAGGCCACCCGCCCCGTAGCGCTGCACGTAGTCGGCAAACACCGGGTTGAACAGCAGCGGCACGTGGCCGAAGAGGTCGTGGAACACATCGGGCTCGACGATGTAGTCGAACTCGGCCGGCGTGCGGATCCAGTCGGTCACCGGGAAACGGCGGTTCGCCAGCAGGTCGAAGAAGGGCCGCTCGGGAATCAGGCCGGGCACGGCCACGATTTCCCAGCCGGTCGCGGGCTTGAGGCGTTCGTTGATCTCTTCGAAGCGGGGAATGCGGTCCTTCACGCCCAGCGAAGGCAGGGCCTCGATGAAGGCGTCGCAGGCCAGGCCCGGCAGCAGCGCGGTCTGGCGCTCGTAGAGGCGGTGGTAAGTGTCGTGGTCGGCCTCGGTGTACGAGGCCCAGTTCTGTGGGCAGGTGTAGTCGCCCCGCGCACGCGAGTAGTCGCCGCGCGGCGGGCGGTCGCTGGCGCCATAGACGACGGGTTCAACGGCCATCGCGTCTGCCCTCAGGCCTTGAGCACGCCACGGCGCACCTGGTCGAGCTCCATGGTCTCGAACAGGGCCTTGAAGTTGCCTTCGCCGAAGCCCTGGTTGCCCTTGCGCTGGATGAACTCGAAGAAGATCGGGCCGAGCTGGTTCTCGCTGAAGATCTGCAGCAGCAGTTCACCGGGTGTGCCGTCCACCAGGATGTTGCGCTGCTTCAGGGCCTCGAGGTTTTCGCCGTGGTTCGGGATGCGCTTGGGCAGCAGCTCGTAGTAGGTCTCGCTGGTGTTGAGCAGCTTCACGCCGCTGAGTTCGAGCGCGTCCACCGTGTCGTACAGGTTGGTCGAGCCCATGGCGATGTGCTGGATGCCCTCGCCGTGGTACCGGTCTAGGTACTCCTGGATCTGCCCCGATTTCTCGTTGCCCTCTTCGTTGATCGGGATGCGGATCTTGCCGCAAGGGCTGGTCATGGCCTTGCTCTTCACGCCGGTGGCCTGGCCCTCGATGTCGAAGTAGCGCACCTCTCGGAAGTTGAACAGGCGTTCGTAGAAGCCCGCCCACTCCTCCATGCGGCCGCGGTGCACGTTGTGCGTCAGGTGGTCGATGTAGGTCAGGCCGTGGCCGACGGGGTTGAGTTCGGCACCGGGCAGGGGCTCGAAGTCCACATCGAAGAAACCGATGTTGCCGATGTCGCCCGTCTTGGCGCCGTTCTTGCCGCGCCACTTGTCGATGAAGTAGATGATCGAATCGCCGATGCCCTTGATGGCCGGGATGTTCAGTTCGCCCGGCCCGGCCGATTGCGCATAGCCCCAGGCGCCGAGCGAGATGGCGCGTTCGTAGGCCGCCTTGGCATCGGCCACGCGGAAGGCGATCGCGCACACGCTGGGACCGTGCAGGCGCGCGAAGCGCTGCGCGAAGCTGTCGGGTTCGGCGTTGATGATGAAGTTGATCTCGCCCTGGCGGTACAGGGTGACGGCCTTGTGGCGGTGCTTTGCGATCGCTTTGAAACCCATGCGCTCGAACAGCGCGCCCATCGCCACGGGATCGGGCGCCGCGTATTCGATGAATTCGAAGCCGTCCGTGCCCATGGGGTTGTCCCATGGGGGGGCGGCGGTCTGGGCGGCGGCGGGCAAAGGCGTGTTCATGGCGGTCTCCATTGTGTGTGGGCAGTGGGCCACTGTATCGGCGCAGGGTGTCACGATTCCGGCGTTTTGGGGCGCGCCACTCGTCTGAATTGCAGGAATCTTGCAAAATGACGCGCATGGAAGCACTCGATAAGCTTGATCGCCACATTCTGCGCAGCCTGCAGGCCGACGGCCGCGCCACCTACGACCAGATCGCGGAAGCGGTGGGCCTCTCGCCCAGCGCTGTGCTGCGCCGGGTGAAGCGGCTGGAGGAGGCGCACGTCATCGACCGCTATGTGGCCCTGGTGCGGCCCGAGGCAGTGGGGCTGGGGCTGACCGCCCATGTGAGCGTGCGGCTCGAGAAACATTCCGACAGCGCCAAGCGCAACCCCATGGACCTGTTCCGCGCCAGCGTGCTGTCGTGGCCCGAGGTGGTGGAATGCGCCGCGCTCACGGGCGACATGGACTTCCACCTGCGCCTGGTGGTGGCCGACATGGCCGCCTATTCGCGCTTCATCATGGACACCCTGCTCAAGCACCCCAGCGTGCAGGATTGCAAGACCAGTTTCGTGATGGACCGCGTGAAAAGCACCACGGCTTTGCCGTTGTGAGGGTGTTTTCGTCCCCGTCCGTCGGGTTCCCGCGGGTTTAGGGGTTTGCGTCCTTGTCGTTATAGGGATAACCCGTACATTCGTGCCCATGGTTGATCCCACTCGCTGGTTCAAGTCGACGCCGCTGCAGGCGCAGGCCGAGGTGCGCGCTTCGTCGTCCACCGGCGGCACGCCCGAGCGCGGGGACAAATCGAACCCGGTGATGGTGCCGATCCGGTCGATCGGTCCCGGGCAGATCGACCGCATCGAGGCGCACCTCCTGGAACTGGATACGAACGACCGCTACCTGCGCTTCGGGTATGCCGCCAACGACGAGCAGATCCGCCGCTACGTGGCGCAGCTCAATTTCGACCGCGACGAGCTCTTCGGCATCTTCAACCGCCGGCTCGAGCTCATCGCCATGGCCCACCTCGCGTTCTCGCTCGCCCCCCAGTACACCAGCTGCGCCGAGTTCGGCGTGTCGGTGGTCAAACATGCGCGTGGCCGGGGTTACGGCGGCCGCCTGTTCGAGCGCGCCGTCATGCACGCACGCAACGAGGGCGTGCAGATGCTGTTCATCCATGCGCTGTCGGAAAACACAGCGATGCTCAAGATCGCCCGCCGTGCTGGCGCGGTGATCGAGCGCGACGGCTCCGAGTCCGAGGCGCACCTGCGGTTGCCGCCGGCGGACTTCGACTCGCGCGTGACAGAAATGGTCAACGAGCAGGTGCGATCACCGACTACCACCTCAAGGCCCAGGCCAAGCAGTTCTGGGGCTTTCTGTCGGTGCTGCAGGACATCCGCCAGGGCGTGCGCGAAGCACGCGAGCGCGTCCGGGGCTGAGCCCGTCCGGGGCCGCGGGGCCCGCGCGGCTTTGCGCGCCGACACCCGCATGGGGTATCCTTCCGCCCTGTTACAACCTCCCCCCATCCTTCAGTGGCCGACTCCCCTCCCAGTAGCGGGCCGCAGCGCAGCCTGCGGCATGCCGACAAACGTGGTTTTCTGCAAAAGCTTGCGGAATTCATCCATCCCGGACCGGATTCCAAGGACGAGCTGATCGAAACCCTCGCCGAGGCCGAGGACAACGACATCATCAACGCCGAGTCGCGCGTCATGCTCGAAGGCGTGATCCGCATCGCGGACATGACCGCCGGGGATGTGATGGTGGCCGCCCCGCGCATGGATGTGCTGGACATCGATGCGCCCTTCGACGAACTGCTGCACCTGGTCATCGACACCGCGCACTCGCGCTTTCCGGTGTTCGAGGGTGAGCGCGAGAACATCATCGGCATCCTGCTGGCCAAGGACCTGCTCAAGCTGCAGCGCGCGCCCGCGCTCAACATCCGCGCGCTGTTGCGCCCGGCCACCTTCGTGCCCGAAAGCAAGGGCCTCAACGATCTGCTGCGCGAGTTCCGCGGCAACCGCAACCACCTGGCGATCGTGATCGACGAGTTTGGCCGCGTGGCCGGCCTGATCACCATCGAGGACGTGCTCGAGGAAATCGTCGGCGAGATCGAAGACGAATTCGACGTGGCCGAGGACGATGGCGACATCTTCGCCCTGGCCGACGGCACCTGGCGCGTGAGCGGCGACACGCCGATCGAGCGCATCAACGAATCCTTCGGGTTGAAACTGTCCGAAGAAGACTTCGACACCATCGGCGGCATGATCGCCCACGCCATGGGCCACGTGCCCAAGCGGGGCGAAGTCCATGCGCTCGACGGCCTGCGCTTCACCGTGCTGCACACCAAGGGCGGCGCCGTGAAGTGGTTCAAGGTCATGCCCGTGCCGGGCGAGGCCTGAGCCCGCCCAACCCCATGCGAAGCCTTTTCGGGTCACTCCACACGCCGTCGAGTTTCAACCCGATGAGCCGCCGCCCGCCCGGGCGCAACGCGCGCGGCAGCGGTTTCGCCTGGTTCCTCGTGTGCCTGCTGGGCGGTGCCTTGCAGGCGACCTCCATCGCCTGGCCTTTCGCGGGCTGGAGCCTGCCGGGCGCCGTGCAGGGCCAGCCCAATGGCTGGTGGCAGATCGCCTCGCTGGCGCTGCTGGTGCTGGCGCTGCAGTACGCCACCCGGGTGGGGCAGGCGGTGTGGCGTGGCTGGGTGTTTTCCACTGTCTGGCTGGCGGGCACCTTCTGGTGGCTGTTCATTTCCCTGCACACCTACGGCGGCCTGCCCGCCTGGCTGGCGGTGCTGGCCGTGCTCGCGCTGGCGGGGTTGCTGTCGATCTATTACGCGGTGGTGGTGGGTTTCCTCTGCGCCTGGGCGCCGGTGTCGCGCACCGCTCAAGGGCTGATGTTCGCCTCACTCTGGACGCTGGCCGAACTGGCGCGCGGCCACTGGTTCACCGGTTTCCCCTGGGGCGCGGGGGGCTACGCGCACGTTGACCTGATGGCCCCTTGGGCACCGCTGGTGGGGGTCTATGGCATGGGCTTCCTGGCGGCCGTGCTGGCCTATTCGTTGGCCTCCATCGTCTCCGGCCTCTGGCGGCGCTTCAGCGCCTGGATGCAGTCGCCCGTCAGCCGGCCGGTGGGCCGCACGGCGGGGGGCATGGTAGCGCCGGCGCCCCGCGTGCAGGCGCGCCTGGTGCCGGGCATGGCCGATGGCTGGCCCGGTGTGCTGCGGTCGCTGGCCCTGTTCCTGGTGGTGGGGGTGCTGCTGGTGAGCCTGATCGGCGGCGGCACGGCGTGGCGCGGCCTGGGTCACCGGGACACCGCCGCGACGGGCGAGTTGCGGGTGTGGCTGCTGCAGGGCAACATCGCCCAGGATCAGAAATTCGAGCCCGGCACGGGCGTGGCCCAGGCGCTGAACTGGTACCCCCAACAGATCACCGAGGCCGTGCAGGCCGCGCGCAGTTCCGCGACCGGCCCGCAGCTGGTGGTCGCGCCGGAAACCGCCATTCCCCTGCTGCCCGGCCAACTGGGCCCCGACTTCTGGCAGCCGCTGCTGGGACACCTGGCCGAGCAACCGGCCGGCACCGGCGTCGGCGCGCTGGTGGGCTTGCCGCTGGGCAGCATGGAGCGGGGCTACACGAACTCGGTCTGGGGGATCCACTCGGGCTCGGCCCATCGACTGCAGGCCCAGCCCCGGCTGGACACGCCGGACAACGGCCTGTACCGCTACGACAAGCACCACCTGGTGCCCTTCGGCGAGTTCATTCCGCCGCTGTTCCGCTGGTTCACCGATCTCATGAACATCCCGCTCGGTGACTTCAACCGGGGCGCCCTGGCGCAGCCGGCCTGGGCGGTGTCGGGGCAGCGCGTGGCGCCCAACATCTGCTATGAAGACCTGTTCGGCGAAGAGCTCGCGGCCTCGTTCCGCGATCCCACGGCCGCGCCCACCGTGCTGGTCAACCTGAGCAACATCGCCTGGTTCGGCGACAGCATCGCGATCGACCAGCACCTGCAGATCTCGCGCCTGCGCGCGATCGAGCTGGGCCGGCCCATGCTGCGCGCCACCAACACCGGCGCCACGGCCGTCATCGACCACCAGGGCCAGGTCACGCACGAGCTGCAGCGGCTCACGCGCGGTCGCCTGGAGGCCACGGTGCAGGGCCGCAGCGGCCTCACGCCGTACGCACAGTGGACCGCGCGCTGGGGCCTGGTGCCCCTGTGGGTGGTCTGCGCCGTGCTGGCGCTGCTGATCGCCTCCACCCGCAACCTGGGCCGCCGGGGCGGGCGCACCCGCCGCCGCTGAGCGCGCCCGTAAAATCGGGCACTTGGGGCATTCCTGGCGCGATGCCGCGCCACGCCCCCACCCAGACCATCCCTCGGCCGAGCTTCGTTCCCGGCTTCTTTCGCATGTTGACCTTCCAGCACATCATTCTGAAACTGCAGTCCTATTGGGACGCCCAGGGCTGCGCGCTGCTGCAGCCCTACGACATGGAGGTGGGTGCCGGCACCAGCCACACCGCCACCTTCCTGCGCGCGCTCGGCCCCGAGCCCTGGAAGGCCGCCTACGTGCAGCCCAGCCGCCGCCCCAAGGACGGCCGCTACGGCGAAAACCCCAACCGCCTGCAGCACTACTACCAGTACCAGGTGGTGCTCAAGCCCGCGCCGAGCAACATCCTCGAGCTCTACCTCGGCAGCCTGGAGGCCCTGGGCTTCGACCTGAAGAAAAACGACATCCGCTTCGTCGAGGACGACTGGGAGAACCCCACACTCGGCGCCTGGGGCCTGGGCTGGGAGGTCTGGCTCAACGGCATGGAAGTGACGCAGTTCACCTACTTCCAGCAAGTGGGGGGCATCGACTGCAAGCCCATCACCGGCGAGATCACCTACGGCCTGGAGCGCCTGGCCATGTACCTGCAGGGCGTGGACAACGTCTACAACCTCAAATGGACGGACACGCTGAGCTACGGCGACGTCTACCTGCAGAACGAGAAGGAACAGTCGGCCTACAACTTCGAACACAGCGACGCCGACTTCCTCTTCACCGCCTTCAACGCGCACGAAAAACAGGCCAAGCACCTGATGGAGCAACAGCTCGCGCTGCCCGCCTACGAGCAGGTGCTGAAGTGCGCGCACAGCTTCAACCTGCTGGACGCGCGCGGCGCCATCAGCGTGACCGAGCGCGCCGCCTACATCGGCCGCATCCGCAACCTGGCGCGCGCCGTGGCGCAGAGCTACTACGACAGCCGCGAGCGCCTGGGCTTCCCCATGGCGCCGCGCGAGTGGGTGGAACAGATGGTGAAGAAGGCCGCGTGAGCGCCGGGTGAAAGAACAAGAATGACCGCACAGAACCTGCTCGTTGAGCTGTTTGTCGAAGAGCTGCCGCCCAAGGCGCTGAAGAAACTCGGCGATGCCTTCGCCACCGTGCTGGGTGACCAGCTCAAGGCCCAGGGCCTGGCGCCGGCCGATGCGGCCGTGACCGCCTTCGCCTCGCCGCGCCGCCTGGCCGCGCACGTCACCGGCGTGCTGGCGCGCGCGGCCGACAAGGCCGTGTCGCAGAAGCTCATGCCCGTGAGCGTGGGGCTGGACGCCAACGGCCAGCCCACGCCCGCCCTGCTCAAGCGCCTGGCCGCGCTCGGCGCCGACGCGTCGGCCGTGGCCGGCCTCAAGCGCGCGCCGGACGGCAAGGCCGAGGCCTTGTTCCACGACAGCATCGCGCCCGGGGCTGAACTGGCCGTCGGCTTGCAGAAGGCGCTGGATGAAGCCATTGCCAAGCTGCCGATCCCCAAGGTCATGAGCTACCAGCTCGAGACCGATTGCGAACTGCCCGGCTGGAGCAGCGTGAACTTCGTGCGCCCCGCGCACGGCCTGGTCGCGCTGCATGGCGGCAGCGTCGTGCCGGTGAAGGCGCTGGGGCTGACCGCGCGCCACACCACGCAGGGTCATCGCTTCGAGGCGCTGGTCTCGCCGGTGGTGCTGACGGACGCCGACAGCTACGCCGCCACGCTCGCCCAAGACGGCGCGGTGATCGCTTCGTTCGCCGAACGCAAGGCCGAGATCGCGCGCCAGCTCGCGGCGGCCGCCGCGAAGGTGGGCGGCGGTTGCCGGCCGATCGAGGACGGCGCACTGTTGGACGAAGTGACCGCATTGGTTGAGCGGCCCAACGTGCTCATCTGCGAGTTCGAGACCCAGTTCCTCGATGTGCCGCAGGAATGCCTCATCCTCACGATGAAGGCCAACCAGAAGTACTTCCCGCTGCTCGATGCCCAGGGCAAGCTGACCCACCGTTTCCTGGTCGTCAGCAACATCAGCCCGGCGGACCCGAGCGCGGTGATCGGCGGCAACGAGCGCGTGGTGCGCCCGCGCCTGGCCGATGCCAAATTCTTCTTCGACCAGGACCGCAAGAAGACGCTGGCCTCGCGCGTCGACGGCCTGGGCAAGGTGGTCTATCACAACAAGCTCGGCACGCAGGGCGAGCGCATGGAGCGCGTGCGCGCCATCGCGCGGGCCATCGGCCAGCAACTGGGGGGCGAGGTGCTCGAGCAACAGGCCGACACCGCCGCGCAGCTCGCCAAGACCGACCTGCTGACCGACATGGTGGGCGAGTTCCCCGAGCTGCAGGGCATCATGGGCGGCTACTACGCGCGCCACGATGGCCTGACCGAGGACATCGCCTTCGCGATCGAAGACCACTACCGTCCCCGCTTTGCCGGCGATGAGCTGCCGCGCAACACGACCGGTGTGGTGGTGGCGCTGGCCGACAAGCTGGAGACCCTGGTCGGCATGTTCGGCATCGGCAACCTGCCCACCGGCGACAAGGACCCGTTTGCGCTGCGCCGGCATGCGTTGGGCGTGGTGCGGATGCTGGTCGAGAAGAACCTTCCGATCGATCTGAGCGCCCTGTTGCAATCGGCCGTGCCCGCTTTCGGCGCGCTGATCACCGACCCCAGTGCGGCCTTGTCCGACTTCATCTACGACCGCCTCGCCGGTGGCCTGCGCGAGCAGGGCTACAGCGCCCAGGAGGTCGATGCCGTGCTGGCCCTGCGCCCGTCGCGCCTGGGCGAGGTGGCCCTGCGCCTGCAGGCCGTGCGCGCGTTCGCCGCGTTGCCCGAAGCGCCCGCGCTTGCCGCCGCCAACAAGCGCATCGCCAACATCCTCAAGAAGGCCGAAGGCGAGGGTGCGGCGGTGAAGGAAGCGTTGCTGGTCGAGGCCGCCGAAAAGGGGCTGTCCGCCGCCATGCAGGCCACCGTGCCCGCCGCCAACGCGAAGTTCGACGCCGAGGACTACACCGGCTCGTTGCAGGCGCTCGCCGCGCTGCGCGCGCCGGTCGATGCCTTCTTCGACGGCGTGATGGTCAACGCCGACGACCCCGCGCTCAAGGCCAACCGCCTCGGCCTGCTGCGCGAGTTGCACCACGCCATGAACCGCGTGGCCGACCTGTCCCGTCTGGCGACCTGACACCACCATGAAGCTGCTCATCCTCGACCGCGACGGCACGCTCAACCGCAGCCGGGACGACTACGTCGCCTCGCCGGACGAGTGGGAGCCATTGCCCGGTGCGCTCGAGGCGGTGGCGCGGCTCAACCAGGGTGGCTGGCGCATCGTGCTGGCCACCAACCAGTCCGGCATCGGTCGGGGCCTGTTCGACATGGCTTCGCTCAACGCCATCCACGCCAAGATGCACCGCCAGCTCGCTGCGGCCGGGGCGCGCGTGGAGGCGGTGTTCATGTGCCCGCACGCGCCCGAAGACGCCTGTGCCTGCCGCAAGCCCGCGCCCGGCCTGTTCCTGCAGATCGGCGCGCGGTTCGGCATGCCGCTGGCCACGGTGCATGCGGCCGGCAACGCGATGCGCCACGTGCGCGCGGCCGCCGCGGCGGGCTGCCGCACCCATTTGCTGATGACGGGCAAGTCCGAACACCTGCGGGGCCGCCTGGGCTCGGGGGCGGCCGTGGACCTCGCGGCGCTCGCGCCCGACCTGCCGCCCGGCACGCACCCCCACGACGACCTCGGCGCCTTCGCCGACTGGCTGCTCGCGCAGCCCACCACCTGATCCTCGATTCCCCAACATGATCCTCATCCATCTGCTGCGCTCGGTCCTGCACACCCTGTTCATG
The DNA here is from genome assembly GCF_042697355.1 of Hydrogenophaga sp. UC242_50. Lineage (NCBI taxonomy): Bacteria > Pseudomonadati > Pseudomonadota > Betaproteobacteria > Burkholderiales > Comamonadaceae > Hydrogenophaga > Hydrogenophaga sp. UC242_50. Next base: position 214,921 of record NZ_CP170553.1, on the reverse strand, counting down.
GCCGTGACCGTGGTGCCCTGGGCGCTCGCGGTGCTGATCGCCGCGCCGTTTCTCAACAGCACGCAGATCTACTGGATGTGCGCGGGCTGGCTCAAGCTCGCGGTGGCGAGCGGCCAGCTGATCCTGGGCATCCGCAACGAGGTGATCGGCTTCGAGAACCTGCCGGTGGGCAGCACCGCGCCGGCGGTGCTGCTGCTCAAGCACCAGTCCACCTGGGAAACCTTCTGCATGCCCGCGCTGATGCCGCACCCGCTGGCCTACGTGTTCAAGAAGGAACTGCTCTACGTGCCTTTCTTCGGCTGGGCCATGAGCCGGATGGACATGATCCACATCGACCGCAGCAAGCGCGCCCAGGCCTTCAACAGGGTGGTCGAACAAGGCCAGCGCCTGCTCAACCAGGGCACCTGGGTCATCATGTTTCCCGAGGGCACGCGCATCCCGCGCGGCCAGAAGGGCCAGTACAAGAGCGGTGGCACGCGGCTGGCCGTGCGCACGGGCGCGCCGGTGATCCCGATCGCGGTCACCTCGGCCAAGTGCTGGCCGCGCAAGGCCTTCATCAAGCGGCCGGGCACGGTGGAGTTCTCCATCGGCAAGCCCATCCCCAGCGAGGGCCGTGAGCCCGACGAGCTGATGCGCGAGGTCGAGGCCTGGATCGAAGCGGAAATGCGCCGCCTCGATCCCGAGGCCTACCGCACCGCCTGAGCACCGCCATGCAGCGCTTCGTGCAACTGGCGCTCGACTTCCTTGGCGCCCCCGCGCCCGAGCCCCAGCGGCCCGCATCGCCGCCACCGCCGCCCGCGGTGGCCGCACCCCCGGCCCTGCCCATGACCCAGGTGTTCCAACCGGCGGCCTGGCACCACCCGCGCGCCAACCGCATGCTGCGGCTGGGCGCCTGCGAGGTGGCCTACGAATTCAAGCGCGGCAAACGCCGCACCATCGGCCTGTCGGTCAGCACCGACGGCTTGAGCGTGAGCGCGCCGCGCTGGACGCCGGTGGGCGAGGTCGAGGCGTTGCTGCACGACAAGTCGGCCTGGGTGCTGGAGAAGCTGCAGAGCGCCCGCCAGCGCGCCGGCGAAATGGAGCAGGCGCGCATCCGCTGGGCCGATGGGGTCGAGTTCGACTACCTCGGTGAGCGCATGCGCCTGGTGCTCGACCCCACGCACACCTTCACGCAGGTGGGCGGGGTGTTCGAGCCGGCGGTGGCGCCGGGTGGCCTGGCGACGCTGCGCATGGGGCTGGCCCGCAATGCCCAGGAAACGCAGATCCGCGACGCTGCACAGGCCTGGCTGATGAAGCGGGCCAAGGCCCTGTTCATCGAGCGCCTGGACCACTTCGCGCCACAACTGGGCGTGCGCTACAGCAAGCTGCGCCTGTCCAGCGCCGGCACGCGCTGGGGCAGCGCGAGCGCCGACGGGTCGATCCGCCTGAACTGGCGCCTGATCCACCTCAAGCTGGACATGATCGATTACGTCGTGGTGCACGAGCTCAGCCATCTGCACCACATGGACCACAGCCCGCAGTTCTGGGATGTGGTCGCGCGGGTCCTGCCCGACCACGCCCAGCGCCGCCGCGCGCTGCGCGAGGCGGCCGTGCCGCTGGACGAATGACACCCCGGCGTGCGGGTCTCGCCGCAGAGCGATTCCGTTAAGATCGCCGCCTGACGTTGACGTAAACGTCAAATAACAGGGCACCCCCCATGGCGACGAACCCGACCTACACCATCAGCGACCTGGCCCGCGAGTTCGACCTGACCACGCGCGCCATCCGCTTCTATGAGGACATGGGCCTGCTGCAACCGCAGCGCGAAGGCCCGGGGGGCCGCAACCGGGTCTACACCTCGCGCGACCGCACGCGCCTCAAGCTCACCTTGCGCGCCAAGCGCCTGGGGCTGTCGCTGACCGAGGCCAAGGACATCATCGACATGTACGACAGCCCGCGCGACACCGGACCGCAGCTGCGCAAGTTCCTCACCGTGCTGGCCGACCACCGCCACCAGCTGGAGGAGCAGATGGCCGATCTGCTGGCCAACCTCGACGAGGTGAAGACGCACGAGAAGGAAGCCCGCGCCCTGCTGGGCAAGATCGAAAAAAGCCCCAAGGCCTGACGGCCGGGGTAAGCTGCCGGCGTCCGTGGCGATGGGGCCGCGTCCTCGAAGAAAAGTGAAAGGCCGTTGCCATGTCCCTGATCGCCAGCATCGTCGTTGCGCTCGTCGCGCTGCTGCACTTCTACTTTCTCGTGCTCGAGATGTTCCTGTGGGACAAGCCGGCCGGCATGCGCGCCTTCGGCCAGACGCCCCAGTCGGCCGCGGCCACCAAGGTGCTCGCGGCCAACCAGGGGCTGTACAACGGCTTTCTGGCCGCCGGCCTGCTCTGGGGCCTGTGGCTAGGCCCCGAGGGCTTTGGCGTGAAAGTGTTCTTCCTGCTTTGCGTGTTGATCGCCGGCCTCTACGGCGCGGTCACGGCGAGCCGCAAGATCCTGTTCGTGCAGGCGCTGCCTGCCGCGCTGGGGCTCGTGCTGGTCTGGCTGAGCCGCACGGCCTGATCTAGGCCGCGGTGGCGCCCGCCGTGTACAGGCGCACGAATTCCCCGCTCGGGGGGATCGGTTTGATCACATCGATCAGCACGCCGTCGGGCCCTTGCACGATGAAGTGGCGCTGGCCAAAGGCTTCGTCCCGCAAGCCGAGCAGCACGGTCAGGCCCTGGGCGATCGCGCGCTCGTATTCCGCGTCCACATCGGCCACCTCGAAGTTGATCAGCACCCCCGAGGCCCGGCCGCCCCGCGCGCTGGCCGGGATCGTGGTGTGCGTGCCATCAAGGATGGCGAGGTTGACCGTCGGGTCTTCGCTGGATTGCAGGTGCACATACCAGCCGCAGTCGAACAGGCTGGTGAGGCGGAAGTGGGTTTTCGTAGAAGCGGGCCGTCTCGGCCACGCGGTCGGTCATGAGGACGGGATAGTACGAGGTGGATTTCATGGCGGATCTCCTGTAAAAAACATACATACAATATGCATGTAACTTCAATATAACATACAGGCTGCATGTATGCAAAATACCCTTCCACCCCAACGCCGTTCCCAAGGTGAGCGCACCGACGCCACCCGCGCCGCGCTGGTGAGCGCGGCGCGGGCGCTGTTCGAGGCCCGGGGCTTCGCCGCCACGGGCACGCCCGAGATCGTCGCGGCCGCGAACGTGACCCGGGGCGCGCTGTACCACCATTTCACGGACAAGACCGAGCTGTTCCATGCCGTGGCCCGTCAGGTGGCGCAGGAGGTGGCGGACGAGATCGCGCAGCGTTCGCGGCACCAGCCGAAGCCGGTGGACGCGCTGCTGGCGGGCGCCCAGGCCTATTTCGCCGCCATGGCCGAGGCCGGCCGCGCCCGCCTCTTGCTGCTCGAAGCCCCGGCCGTGCTGACGGCCGAGCAGGTGCTCGGTTTGAGCGACCTCGCGGGTTTCCAGGCCTTGCAGGAGGGTTTGCAGAACGCGCTGAAAGACCGTCCCGAGGCCGTGCTGCCCCTGCGCGAGCTCAGCGTGCTGCTGTCGGCGGCGTTCGACCGCGCGGCACTGGCGATCGCCCGGGGCGAATCGGCCGAGCCCTATGAGCAGGCGGTTCGTCTGCTGCTGTCACGCCTCGTCCCGGTCTGAGGCTTCTTCGAGCCAGACCACACGGCCCTGGCCGGCGTCGTTGAGGCGCGTCACCAGGGCTTCGGCTTGCGGTTCGGGCACTTGCAGCGACACCGTCACGCCGTCGCCATGCAGCGCTTCGACCAGGCGCGCGCCGTGGCCGTCGAGCTCGCGGCGCAGCCAGCCTTCCAGCGCGTAGGGCAGCACGCAGCGCAGTGCTCGCCAGCGCACCACCGGCACCTTGTCGGCCTGCAGCAGCGCCTGGGCCACGCTGTCGGTGTAGGCGCGCACCAGGCCGCCCGCGCCCAGCGGCGTGCCGCCGTAGTAGCGCACCACGGTCGCGAGCACGCCCTCCAGGTCCTGGTGGCGCAGCACCTCCAGCATGGGCCGCCCGGCGGTGCCGCCGGGTTCGCCGTCGTCGTTGGCGGCGGAGTCGCCACCGGCCATGAGCGCCCAGCACACGTGGGTGGCGCCCGGGTGTGCGGCGCGCAAGGCCGCGACCCGCCGCAGCGCCGAGGCGCGGTCCACCATCGGCTCCACGCAACCGATGAAGCGGCTTTTCTTGATCAGGCTTTCGCTGTGAACCGGGGCGGACAGGGTGTAGGGCATGGGGCGTCGAGCATAGCCCTGTGGCCGACGCGGCTCGGCGCCGTTGAAATTGACGTTTACGTAAACGTCAACGTAGAATCGCGGTTCACTGCCTGTTGCGAGACACCCCTTGACCTCTCCCACCTTCGAGCCGCGCCACGCCGGTTTTGACCAGCGCACGCGCGAGAGCTTTGCGCGCCAGGCCGCCATGCGCACCCTGGGCGCCACGCTGGCCTCGGTGGTTCCCGGCCGGGTCGAGATCACCTTGCCCTGGGCCGAGCCGCTGACCCAGCAGCACGGGTTTCTGCACGCGGGCATCGTGGCGACCGCGCTCGACTCCGCGTGCGGCTACGCCGGCTTCACGCTGATGGCGTTGGAGGCCGCGGTGCTCACCATCGAATTCAAGATCAACCTGCTGGCGCCCGCGCAAGGCGAGAGCTTTCGCATGGTCGGCACGGTGATCAAGCCCGGGCGCACTGTCACGGTGTGCGAAGGCCACGCCTATGCCATCGACGGCGGGCGCGAGAAGCTGATCGCCACCATGGGCTGCACCCTCATGGCGGTGGTCGGCCGCGACAATATCCAGGGCTGAGCCCTTTTCCCAAACACCCACGGAGACCCGCATGACCAACCTGCCCGGCCTGAACTTCCAGCTTGGAGAAGACATCGACGCGCTGCGCGACGCGGTGCGCGATTTCGCGCAGGCCGAGATCGCGCCGCGCGCGGCCGAGATCGACCGCGCCGACCAGTTCCCCATGGACGTGTGGCGCAAGATGGGCGACCTGGGCGTGCTGGGCATCACCGTGGGCGAGGAGTACGGCGGCGCCAACATGGGCTACCTGGCCCACATGATCGCCATGGAGGAGATCTCGCGCGCCTCGGCCAGCGTGGGCCTCTCGTACGGCGCGCACAGCAACCTGTGCGTGAACCAGATCAAGCGCAACGGCAACGACGCCCAGCGCCGCAAGTACCTGCCCAAGCTCATCAGCGGCGAGCACGTGGGCGCCCTGGCCATGAGCGAGCCCGGCGCGGGCTCGGACGTGATCAGCATGAAGCTCAAGGCCGAGGACAAGGGCGGCTATTACCTGCTCAACGGCAGCAAGATGTGGATCACCAACGGCCCGGACGCCGACACCATGGTGGTCTACGCCAAGACCGAGCCCGAGATGGGCGCGCGCGGCGTCACCGCCTTCATCGTCGAGAAGGGCATGAAGGGCTTCTCCACCGCGCAGAAGCTGGACAAGCTGGGCATGCGCGGCAGCCACACCGGCGAGATGGTGTTCAACAACGTCGAGGTGCCGGCCGAGAACATCATGGGCGGCCTGAACAACGGCGCCAAGGTGCTCATGAGCGGGCTCGACTACGAGCGCGCGGTGCTCACCGGTGGTCCGCTGGGCATCATGCAGGCCGTCATGGACAACGTGGTGCCCTACATCCACGACCGCAGGCAGTTCGGCCAGAGCATCGGCGAGTTCCAGCTGATCCAGGGCAAGGTGGCGGACATGTACACCGTGCTGCAGGCCGGCCGCTCGTTCGCCTACACCGTTGCGCAAGAACCTGGACCTGCTGGGCACCGAGCACGTGCGCCAGGTGCGCAAGGACTGCGCCTCCGTGATCCTCTGGTGCGCGGAGAAGGCGACGTGGATGGCCGGCGAGGGCATCCAGATCTTCGGCGGCAACGGCTACATCAACGAGTACCCACTGGGCCGCCTGTGGCGCGACGCCAAGCTGTACGAGATCGGCGCGGGCACGAGCGAAATCCGCCGCATGCTCATCGGTCGCGAACTGTTCGCCGAGACGATGTGAAGGTCCGAGGCCTCTTGAGCGGACAATCCCACCCATGAGCAACGATCTTCAACACCTTCTCGAACACAACCGCCGCTGGGCGGCCCAGGTCGAGGCCGAGCGTCCCGGCTTCTTCACCAAGCTCTCGCAACAGCAGAGCCCGCGCTACATGTGGATCGGCTGCTCCGACAGCCGCGTGCCGGCGAACCAGATCACCGGCCTGGACCCGGGCGAGGTCTTCGTGCACCGCAACGTGGCCAACGTGGTGGTGCCCACCGACCTGAACTGCCTGTCGACGGTGCAGTACGCGGTCGATGTGCTCAAGGTCGAGCACCTGATGGTGGTGGGTCACTATGGCTGCGGCGGCGTGCTCGCCGCGCTGCGCGACACGCGCGTGGGCCTGGCCGACAACTGGCTGCGCCACATCAAGGACGTGCGCGACCGCCACTCCGCCCTGTTGGCGGGCCTGTCCGAAAGCCACCGGCACGACGCGCTGTGCGAGCTCAACGCCATCGAGCAGGTCGTCAACGTGGCGCAGACCACCGTGGTGCAGGACGCCTGGACCCGCGGTCAGCCGCTCGCGCTGCACGGCTGGGTCTATGGCCTCAAGGACGGCCTCGTGCAGGACCTGCAGATGACCGTGCGCGGCAACCCCGATCTCGACGCGGTCTACCTGCGCGCCATCGAAGGCGTGGCGGTGCGGTCACGCGACTGAGTTCCACAGGGCCGCGTGCGCCGGCCCGATCCCCTTTCACTTTTGTTCATCAGGAGTTTTCACCATGTCCGCAGATCCCATCGTCATCGTCGGCGCCGCGCGCACGCCCATGGGCGCCTTCCAGAGCGACTTCGCCAGCCTGTCGGCCCACGACCTCGGTGGCGCGGCCATCCAGGCGGCGGTGCAGCGCGCCGGGGTGGATCCGGCCCAGGTGGACGAAGTGCTGTTCGGCAACTGCCTGATGGCGGGCCAGGGCCAGGCGCCCGCGCGCCAGGCCGCGTTCAAGGGTGGCCTGCCGAAGTCGGCTGGCGCCGTCACGCTGTCCAAGATGTGCGGTTCGGGCATGAAGGCCACCATGCTGGCGCACGACATGCTCGCCGCCGGCAGCGCCACCGTGATGGTCGCGGGTGGCATGGAAAGCATGACCAACGCGCCCTACCTGCTGCAGAAGGGCCGGGGCGGTTACCGCATGGGCCACGACAAGGTGTACGACCACATGATGCTCGACGGCCTGGAAGACGCCTACGAAGCCGGCCGCTCCATGGGCACTTTCGGTGAAGACTGCGCCGCCAAATACAGCTTCACGCGCGAACAGCAGGACGCGTTCGCCATCGCGTCGGTCACGCGTGCCAAGGCCGCCACCGACAGCGGCGCCTTCGCCGCCGAGATCACGCCCGTCACCGTGAAGGACCGCAGCGGCGAGCGCGTGGTGTCCACCGACGAAGGCCCAGGCAAGGTCAAGCTCGACAAGATTCCCGCGCTCAAGCCCGCGTTCAAGAAGGACGGCACCATCACCGCCGCCTCCAGCTCATCCATCAACGACGGTGCCGCCGCTCTGGTGCTGATGCGCGAGTCCACCGCGAAGCAGCTCGGCGCGAAGCCGCTGGCGCGCATCGTGGCCCATGCCACGCACGCCCAGGAGCCGAACTGGTTCGCCACCGCGCCCGTGGGCGCCACGCAGAAGCTGCTGGAGAAGACCGGCTGGCAGGTCGGCGACGTCGATCTGTGGGAGATCAACGAAGCCTTCGCCGTGGTGCCGATGGCGCTCATGGCCGAGTTGAAGATTCCGCACGAGAAGGTCAACGTCAACGGCGGCGCCTGCGCGCTGGGCCACCCCATTGGCGCCAGCGGCGCGCGCATCCTGGTCACGCTGCTGCACGCGCTGAAGGCGCGGGGCGGCAAGAAGGGCGTGCGCACCCTGTGCATCGGCGGTGGCGAAGCCACGGCCATGGCGATCGAACTGGCCTGAGGCCCGGCGCACCACCATGCTCACCGTGCTGGTGATCGGCGCGTCTCGCGGCATCGGCCTGGAGATCGTGCGCCAATACCTGGAAGCGGGCGAGCGCGTGATCGCCACCGCCCGCGACGACGCCGGCCTGGAGCGCCTGCGCGAACTCGGTGCCGAGCCGCTGCGTGTGGACGTGGCCGACCCCGCCAGCGTGAGCGGCCTGGCCTGGTCGCTCGATGGCGAGGAACTCGACGTGGCCCTGTACGTGGCGGGCGTGCTCGACCCCCACGGCGCGAAGACGCCGCCCACGCGCGAGGCCTTCGACCGCGTGATGCACGCCAACGTGCTCGGCCTGATGCAGGCCATGCCTCAGGTGATGCCGGCGGTCGAGGCGGCCGGTGGGGTTTTCGCGGCCTTCTCCAGCGAAATGAGCCAGGTCGGCCTGGTGGACGGCAGCGACGCCTGGCTGTACCGCGTGAGCAAGGCGGCCGTGAACATGGCCGTCGCCAGTGCCCGGCACAGTTACCCCGGGCGCCACCTGCGTGGCGCTGGACCCGGGCTGGGTGCAGACCGACATGGGCGGCGGTGCCGCGCCGCTGACGGTCGAACGCAGCGTGGCCGGGCTGCGCCGCGTGCTGGCCTCGCTCACTCCCGAAGACAACGGCCGCCTCATCCACCACGACGGCCGGCGCGCCGCCAGCTGGTAACCCTCTCTCCTGCGAAAGACGCTTCCATGCCGCTCAACCAAGACCAACTCATGATCCGCGACGCGGTGCGCAGTTTTGCCCAGGAGCAGCTGTGGCCGCACGCGGCGAAGTGGGACAAGGAGCACCACTTCCCGAAGGACGTGCACCAGGGCCTGGCCGAGTTGGGCGCCTATGGCATCTGTGTGCCCGAAGCGCTGGGCGGTGCGGGGCTGGACTACGTGACCCTGGCCGTGGTGCTGGAAGAAATCGCGGCCGGTGACGGTGGCACCAGCACCGCGATCTCGGTCACCAACTGCCCGGTCAACGCCATCCTGATGCGCTATGGCAATGCCCGGCAGCAGGACCAATGGCTGCGCCCGCTGGCCGCCGGCCAGATGCTGGGCGTGTTCTGCCTGACCGAACCGCACGTGGGCAGCGACGCCTCGGCGCTGCGCACGACGGCGGTGAAGCAGCCCGACGGCGACTACGTGATCAACGGCGTCAAGCAGTTCATCACCAGCGGCAAGAACGGCCACCTGGCGATCGTGATCGCGGTGACGGACAAAGGCGCGGGCAAGAAGGGCATGAGCGCCTTCCTGGTGCCCACGAACACCCCGGGTTATGTGGTCGCGCGGCTGGAGGACAAGCTGGGCCAGCACAGCAGCGACACGGCGCAGATCAATTTCGAGAACTGCCGCGTGCCGGCCGAGAACCTGATCGGCGGGGAGGGGGAGGGCTACCGGATCGCGTTGTCCGCGCTGGAAGGTGGTCGCATCGGCATCGCGGCGCAGAGCGTGGGCATGGCGCGCAGCGCGTTTGAGTGTGCGCTCACCTATTCGAAGCAGCGGGAGAGTTTTGGCCAGCCGATCTTCAACCACCAGGCGGTCGGGTTCCGGCTGGCCGAGATGGCGACACAGATCGAGGTGGCGCGCGCGATGGTGCACCATGCGGCGGCCTTGCGCGACGCCGGGGAGCCCTGCCTGAAGGAGGCCGCCATGGCCAAGCTGTTCGCCAGCGAGATGGCGGAGAAGGTGTGCTCGGACGCGATCCAGGTGCACGGGGGCTACGGGTATGTGAGCGATTTCCCGGTGGAGCGCATCTACCGGGATGTGCGGGTGTGCCAGATCTATGAAGGCACTTCGGACGTGCAGAAGATTTTGATCCAGCGGGCGCTGGCCTGATTTTTCTCCGGCAAGAGCGGTCATCGGCCGTGAGGGTGGCCGATGACCTCTTGGTGTGCGGGCGGTGACGCTCCTACATCCCTTCTGGCTCATGGGTGCCTGGCGTTCTGCGCAGCGGGGTAAAGGAGGAGGCGGCACCAGCCGCCGGGGGACACCCGCGGAGCAGAGCGCCGGGCGCCCATGAGCCCGCGAGGTCCAGGCATGAAAGGCGCGGAATGCACCCGTCCCTCGTATGATCGCGCCACCATGAACATCATCATCCTGGGAGCCGGCCGCGTGGGCGAAAGCGTCGCGGAAAGCCTGGTCTCCGAGCAGAACGACATCACCGTGATCGACATGGACCCGGCCCGCCTGCGCGCGCTGGAAGAACGGCTGGACCTGCGGGGCGTGGTCGGCAACGGCATCCAGCCCTCCGTGCTGCGCGAAGCCGGCGCGCAGGACACCGACATGCTCATCGCCTGCGCCGCGCACGACGAAACCAACCTGGTCGTCTGCAAAGTCGCACACGACGTGTTCAACGTGCCCAGCACCATCGCCCGCCTGCGCTCCCCCGAATTCACCGAAGGCGACGAACTGTTGGGCAAGAACGGCTTCGCGGTCGACCACGTGATCTGCCCCGAAGAGTCGGTGATGCGCTACATCCACCAGCTCATCAGCTACCCCGAAGCCCTGCAGGTGCTCGAGTTCGCCGACGGCCGAGCCAGCCTGATCGCGGTGCGCGCGGCGCACGGCGGCGCCCTGGTGGGCCACACCATCGGCGAAATCCGCGAACGCTTTCCCCATGCCGAGATGCGCGTGGTCGCGCTCTACCGGCTCGACACCGAAATGGAAGCCACGCCGCAGACCCGCATCCTCGCGGGCGACGAGGTGTTCGTGCTCGCCGACACCGAGAAGATCCGCCACGTGCTGGGCGCGGTCCACAACATCGACAAACCCGTGCGCCGGCTCATGATCACCGGCGGCGGCAAGGTCGGCCTGCGGCTGGCGCGCAGCCTCGCGGGCCAGTGCGAAGTGAAGATCATCGAGCGCGACCTCAAGCGCTGCGAGTACCTGGCCAGCCAGCTGCCCTCGAACATGCTGATCCTGCAAGGCGACGGCGCCGACGAGGAGCTGCTGCTGGACGAGAACGTGGGCGAGATGGACATGTTCCTCGCGCTCACCAGCGACGACGAGGACAACATCATGTCCGCCATGCTGGCCAAGCGGTTGGGCGCGGGGCGCGTGCTCTCGCTGATCAACCGCCGCGCCTACGCCGACATGATGCAAGGCAGCACCATCGACATCGCCATCTCGCCCTCGCAGGCCGTCATCGGTGAGCTGCTCACCCACCTGCGGCGCGGCGACGTGGCCGTGGTGCACAGCCTGCGCCGCGGTGCGGCCGAGGCACTCGAAGGCATCGCGCGCGGCGACGTGAAGACCAGCAAGCTGGTCGGCCGCAAGGTGGAAGAGGTCAAGCTGCCCAAGGGCACGCGCATCGGCGCCATCGTGCGCGGCGAGGGCCGCAAGTCCGAGGTGCTGATGCCGCACCACGACACCGTGATCGAGACCGACGACCACATCATCGTCTTCATCCCGAACAAGCGCCTCGTCCGCGAGGTCGAGCGCCTGTTCCAGGTGAGCGCCACCTTCTTCGGCTGAGATCCCCGTTCCATGTACAACGTGCTGCCGGTTCTCGCCGTGTTCTCGCGCATCCTGCTCGCGTTCGCGCCGGCCTTCCTGGTGCCGCTGGCCTGGGCCTGGTTCCTGGACGCGCGCGACCACGCGGCGGTCTGGGCCGTGGGCTTCGCGGTCACGGCGGCCTGTGGCCTTGTGCTGTGGCGCTATACCCGCCTGCACCGCCGCGAGCTGCAGACCAAGGACGGCTTCCTGCTGGTCAACCTCGTGTGGCTGGTGCTGCCGGCTTTTGCCGCCGCGCCGCTGCTCTACACCGTGCCCGGCATCGGCGTGACCAAAGCCTACTTCGAGGCCATGAGCGCGCTCACCGCGACGGGTGCCACCGCGATCTCGGGGCTGGACGCCTTGCCGGTCTCGGTGAATGTGTGGCGCTGCTTCCTGCAGTACATCGGGGGCCTGGGCATCATGCTGCTGGTGGTCGCGGTGCTGCCTTTGCTGGGGCTCGGCGGCGTGCAGCTCTACCGCGCCGAAACGCCGGGGCCGATGAAGGACACCAAGTTCACGCCGCGCATCGCGGAAACCGCGCGCGGCCTCTGGGGCGTGTACGTGCTGCTCTCGGCGGCCTGCATGCTGGCCTACCGCTGGGCCGGCATGGGCTGGGCCGACGCCTTCATGCACATGTGCACCACCATGGGCCTGGGCGGCTTCTCGTCGCACGACGCCAGCTTCGGTTACTTCAACTCGCCCACGATCGAGAACGTCGCCACCGTGTTCATGCTGCTCTCCGGCGTGAGCTTCATGCGCTACTTCATCGTGCTGCGCCGCCGGTCGTTGCGCCCGCTCACCGACGACAACGAGATCCGCACCTACGTCGGCGTGATGGCCGTCTCCATCGTGGTGGTGGCAGCGCTGCTGGTGGCGCACGGCGGCTACAGCGACTGGGTCGAAGCGTTGCGCACCAGCGCGTTCCACGTCGTGTCGATGGCGACCACCACCGGCTATGCCTCCGCCGACTACGCGAAGTGGCCGGTGTTCGCGCCGGTGCTGCTGCTGTTCCTGGGCTGCTTCGTGTCCTGCGCCGGCTCCACCGGCGGTGGCATCAAGATGGTCCGCATGGTGCTGCTGATCAAGCAGGCCCGGCGCGAGCTGGTGCGCATCATCCACCCGCGCGTGGTCAATCCGGTCACGCTCGGTGGCGTGGTCATGCCCGCCTCGGTGATGACGGCCGTGCTGGGCTTCATGCTCATCTACGGCGCCACCACCGTGGGCCTGACCATGGTGCTGCTGCTCACCGGCATGGACGTGGTGACCGCGTTCTCCGCCGTGATCGCCACCGTCAACACCATCGGCCTGGGCCTGGGCGAGGTGGGGCCCACCGGCCACTTCGGGGGGCTGAGCGAGGTGCAGCTGTGGGTGCTGAGTTTCTCGATGCTGCTCGGCCGGCTGGAACTCCTGACCGTGCTGGTCCTCTTCACCACCCACTTCTGGAGGAAGTAAGCCCACCCCTGCCGCGCTTCGCGCGACCCCCTCAAGGGGGCGACGCCTGCGGCCTGGCGAAGCCAGTTCCGCGGCGTCCCTGGATCAGGCCCTTCAGCCGCGGGCGGGGATTTTCAGGCCGCGCTGCACGGCGGGGCGCTGTTCGAACGCTTCCAGCACGCGTTTCAGGTTCGGGAAGTCGGCGAACCCCACGATCTCGCCCGCGCCGTAGAAGCCGACCAGGTTGCGCACCCAGGGCCAGGTGGCGATGTCGGCGATGGTGTAGGCGTCGCCCATCAGCCAGGCGCGGCCTTCCAGGCGCTCGTTCAGCACCTTGAGCAGGCGCTTGCTCTCGTTCACGTAACGGTCGCGCGGGCGCTTGTCCTCGTAGTCCTTGCCGGCGAACTTGTGGAAGAAACCGAGCTGGCCGAACATCGGGCCCACGCCGCCCATCTGGAACATCAGCCACTGCAGGGTTTCGTACTTGCCTGCCGCGTCGTCGGGCAGGAAACGGCCGGTCTTGCCGGCCAGGTAGACCAGGATGGCCCCCGACTCCCACAGCGCCAGCGGGCGGCCGTCCGGTCCGTTCGGGTCGAGGATGGCGGGGATCTTGTTGTTCGGGTTGAGCGAGAGAAACGCCGGCGACATCTGGTCGTTGGTGTCGAAGCTCACCAGGTGCGGCTCGTAGGGCAGACCGGTTTCCTCCAGCATGATCGAGACCTTCACGCCATTGGGCGTGGGCAGCGAGTACAGCTGCAGGCGGTCGGGGTGGGTGGCGGGCCATTTCTGGGTGATGGCGAAGGTGTCGAGCGTGCTCATGGGCGGTCCTTGAAGTCGAAGGCAAGAGGCGCCATTGGAACACCCGCTCGCCATGCCCCCACCCTTGCAAGGGGATCGATAATCGGCTCTTCATGCCCACGACGAAAGACGCCTGCCCTTGTGGCCTCGGCCCCGATTTCCCGCATTGCTGCGGCCGCTACCTCGGCACCGGCGTTCCCGCCCCCGACGCCGAGGCGCTCATGCGCTCGCGCTACACCGCCTTCGTGCGCGGTGACGAGGCGCACCTGCTGGCCACCTGGCATCCGAGCCAGCGGCCGGCTTCCCTGGACCTGGACGGCAGTGTGAAGTGGCTCGGGCTCGAAGCGAAGCACCACAAGTCCATTGACGACACGCACGCCGAAGTCGAGTTCGTGGCGCGCTCGCGGGTGCAGGGGCGCGGCCAGCGCCTGCACGAGCGCAGCCGCTTCGTGCGCGAGCACGGTCACTGGTTTTATGTGGATGGCGACATCCTCAACTGAATGAAAGACAAGATGTTTGATGCAGTTCTGTTTGATTGCGACGGCGTGCTCGTGGACAGCGAGCCCATCACCAACGGCGTGCTGCGCGAGGTGCTCAACGAGAGCGGCTGGGCGCTGACCCAGGCCGAGTGCATGGACATCTTCATCGGCAAGGCCGTGCGCGACGAACGCGCGCGCATCGAGGCCGAGACCGGCAAACCGTTCACCGAGGAATGGCTGCAGGGCTTCTACGCGCGCCGCAACGCGCGCCTGCTGGCCGAGCTCAAGGCGGTGCAGGGCGCGGTGGAGGCGGTGACGGCCATCCACCGTCAGGTGGCCGGCCGCATCGCCTGCGCCTCGGGCGCCGACCGGCCCAAGGTCGTGATGCAGCTCGACCTTGTGGGCATGCTGCCCCTGTTCGAAGACCGTGTCTTCAGCGGCCACGACCAGCCGCGCTCCAAGCCCGCGCCCGACGTTTACCTGGCCGCCGCCGCGCACCTGGGCGTGGACCCGGCGCGCTGTCTGGTGGTGGAGGACACGGCCACCGGCGCCCAGGCCGGGCTGGCGGCCGGTGCCACGGTGTGGGGCTACTGCCCCGAGGGGCATGGGCGCGCGTTCGAGGGCTTACCGGTGGCGCGCGTCTTCGGCCACATGGACGAGCTGCGCGAGCTGTTCGCCGCGCCACTCGCCCGGTGAGCGCCCGGTCCAGCCGCGAAACGCGCGGATGAAACTCTTCTCGTTCTGAAAGCCGCAGGCCTGCGCCACCTGCTTGATCGGGCGGCGGGTGCGCAGCAGCAGCTCGGTGGCGCGCTGGCGGCGCACCTCGTCTTTCAGCGCCTGCAGCGAGGCCCCCTCGTCCTTGAGCTGGCGGTGCAGGGTGCGCGCCGAGACGTTCAACAACGCGGCGAGGTCGTCGGCGTTGTGGGCGTCCAGCGGCTGGGTCGCCAGCACCTGGCGCACACGCTGCACCAGCAGGCGGTCGCGCCGGTAGGAGCGCACGGTGAGCGGCAGGGCGCGCTGCAGCAGCTGGTTCATGGCGGCCTCGTCGCGCCGCATCGGCAGGGTGAGGTAACGCGCGTCGAAGGCGATCGCGGCCTCGTCCGCGCCGAAGGTGGCCGGGCCGTCGAACAGCACGGCATACGCGTCCAGGTGGGGCGGCGGCGCGTAGGGAAACTGCGCACCCTGCAGCGGGATGCGCGAATCGACGTACCAGCTCGCCAGGCCGTGGATGTTGCGAAGCACCGAGACCACGCAGAACTCGGTGAGCGGACCGGGCCGGCGGTGCGGGCGCAGCACGAGGCGCGCGCGCTCACTCACCGTCTCCAGCGAGAGCGCCACATCGTCGGTGATCAGGCCATGGTGGCGGCACCAGCGCCGCAGCGCCATGCCCAGCGTGGGGGCCGAGAGGGAGGCGCGCGCCAGCATGCCGTAGCTGCCCCAAGGCAGGGCGCGGCTGAAGCAGCCCAGGCCTTCGTCGTCGAGTTCGCGCATGGCGGCCTCCGAAACCGCTTCCATCTGGGCGGCGGTGATGCGGGCGTTCGGCTGATCAACTTTCCCTGGCGGAATTTGTGCCAGTTCGAGCGCGCCTGCCGCGTCCACGCCCCGCTCGCGGTAGGCCGCCACCATGGCGCGAACGAAAGCCATGGGGGTGAGGGCGCGGTCAACGGAGGTAGGCATGGCGCCAGTTTCGCCGGAGCTGGCGGTATTTGCAACCTGCATGGCAGGCCGGCCCTCATCCGCGTGTCTATCCTCCACAATGCCCCGAAACACCACAACGGATGCCGCCATGCCGATCCTGGAGACACAACTCAACGCCCGTTCCGCCGACTTCCTCGCCAATGCCCAGGCCATGCAGGTGGTGGTCGACGACCTCAAGGCCCAGATCGCCAAAGCCACCCTCGGCGGCGGTGAAGCCGCCCGCGCCAAACACACCGCGCGCGGCAAGCTGCTGCCGCGCGACCGCGTGCAGATGCTGCTGGACCCGGGCACACCCTTCCTGGAACTCAGCCCGCTCGCGGCGCTCAACATGTACCCCGACCGCGACGGCACCGACAGCGCGCCCTGCGCCGGTGTGATCGCCGGCATCGGCCGCGTCAGCGGGGTGGACTGCCTGATCGTCTGCAACGACGCCACCGTGAAAGGCGGCACCTACTACCCGATGACGGTGAAGAAACACCTTCGGGCGCAGGAGGTGGCGATGCAGAACAACCTGACCTGCATCTACCTGGTGGATTCGGGCGGTGCCAACCTGCCGAACCAGGACGACGTGTTTCCCGACCGCGAGCACTTCGGCCGCATCTTCTACAACCAGGCCAACATGAGCGCCAACGGCATCGCGCAGATCGCGGTCGTCATGGGCTCGTGCACGGCCGGCGGCGCCTACGTGCCCGCCATGAGCGACGAGACCATCATCGTCAAGAACCAGGGCACGATCTTCCTGGGCGGCCCGCCGCTGGTGAAGGCCGCCATCGGCGAGATCGTGAGCGCCGAAGACCTGGGCGGCGGCGACGTGCACACGCGCCTCTCGGGCGTGGCCGACCACCTGGCGCAGAACGACGCGCACGCGCTCGCGCTGGCGCGCCAGGCCGTGCGCACGCTCAACCGCCGCAAGGTCGCCACGCAGGCCCTGCGCGAACCGCGCGCGCCGCTGTACGACCCGAAGGAAATCTACGGTGTCATCCCGGTCGACACGCGCAAGCCCTACGACGTGCGCGAGATCATCGCCCGCGTGGTCGACGGCAGCGAGTTCCACGAGTTCAAGGCGCGCTACGGCGCCACCCTGGTCTGCGGCTTCGCGCACATCGAGGGCATGCCGATCGGCATCGTCGCCAACAACGGCGTGCTGTTCTCCGAAAGCGCACAGAAAGGCGCGCACTTCATCGAGCTGTGCTGCCAGCGCAAGGTGCCGCTGCTGTTCCTGCAGAACATCACCGGCTTCATGGTCGGCCGCAAGTACGAGAGCGAGGGCATCGCGCGCCACGGCGCCAAGATGGTCACGGCCGTGCGCAGCGGCGCAGGTGCCGAAATTCACCATCATCATCGGCGGCAGCTACGGCGCCGGCAACTACGGCATGTGCGGCCGCGCCTACAGCCCGCGCTTCCTCTGGATGTGGCCCAACGCGCGCATCAGCGTGATGGGCGGCGAGCAGGCCGCCAGCGTGCTGCGCACCCGTGCGGCGCGACGGCATCGAGGGCAAGGGCGGCAGCTGGAGCGCCGAGGAAGAGGCGAAGTTCAAGCAGCCGCTGCTGGATCAGTTCGCCCACCAGTCGCACCCCTACTACGCCAGCGCCCGCCTGTGGGACGACGGTGTGATCGACCCGGCCGACACGCGCCGTGTGCTCGGTCTGGCCCTCTCGGCCACCCTCAACACGCCGATCGGCGAGCCGAAGTTCGGCGTCTTCCGGATGTGATGCCATGGCCAGGATCATCTACGACAACCCCGACCACGAACTGCTGCGCGACCAGGTCGCGCGCTTCCTCGAACGCGAGGTGGAGCCGCACGCGGCCGCCTGGGAAGAGACCGGCATGGTGCCGCGCGACGTGCTGCGCCGCATGGGCCAGGCCGGCCTGCTGGGCCTGATGTTCGAGGGCGAATACGGCGGTGGTGATGCCGACGCGCTGACCAACCTGGTGTTCGCCGAAGCACTGTCGCAGTCCACCTTCGCCGGCTTCATCATCACCGTGCTGGTGCACACCGACATGGCCGGCCCGCACCTGCACCACGCGGGCAACGCGGCGCAGAAGGCGAAGTACCTGAAGCGCGTGACGGCCGGCGAGGTGATCACTGCCGTGGGCATCACCGAACCCGGTGCGGGTTCCGACGTGGCGGGCATCCGCACCACGGCGCGCAAGGAAGGCAACGAGTGGGTGCTCAACGGCACCAAGATGTTCATCACCAACGGCGTGCACGCCGACCTGTACTTCGTCGCCGCCAAGACCGGCACCGCGCGCCACGACGTGACCATGTTCATCGTCGAGAAGGGCACACCGGGTTTCTCGGTCGGCCGCGCGCTCAAGAAGACCGGCTGGCTCTCCAGCGACACGGCCGAGCTCGTGTTCGACAACGTGCGCATTCCGGAAGAGAACTTGCTGGGCGAGCAGGGCAAGGGCTTCTACTCGGTCATGAAGAACTTCCAGACCGAGCGCATCGCGCTCGCGGCCATGGCCGTCGGCCATTGCACGCAGGCCCTGAAGCTCACGCTGGACTATGTGCGCCAGCGCCAGGCCTTCGGCGCCACGCTGTGGGACAAGCAGACCATCCGCCAGCGCGTGTCGATGCTCGACGCGAAGACGCGCGCGGCGCGCCAGTTCATGTACCACTGCGCCTGGAGCGTGACCCAGGGGCACGACATCGTGCAGGAGGTCTCCATGCTCAAGGCGCTCACCGGCGAACTCGTCAACGAGGTGGTGCAGACCTGCCAGCAGTTCCATGGCGGCATGGGCTTCATCCGCGAGACCGCGATCGAGCGCCTGTGGCGCGACGCGCGCGTGCTCGCCATCGGCGGCGGTGCGACCGAGGTGATGCTGGAAGAAGTGGCGAAACGCTATTGATGCAGGACTGAACATGAGCAACGTGATCGATGTGACCCGCCCCACGCCGCACGTGGCGAAGGTGTGGCTCAACCGCCCCGACGTGCGCAACGCCTTCAACGACGACGTGATCGCCGCGCTCACCGCGACCTTCACCGAACTGGCCCAGGACGAGTCCCTGCGCGTGGTCGTGCTCGGCGCGCACGGCAAGGCCTTCTGCGCCGGGGCCGATCTGAACTGGATGAAGACCATGGCCGGCTACAGCTGGGACCAGAACCGCGCCGACGCGCAGCAGCTGGCCGATATGCTGTGGACGCTGGACCAGTGCCCGGTGCCGGTGGTCGGCCGCATCCAGGGCGACTGTTACGCCGGCGGCATGGGGCTGGCGGCGATCTGCGACGTGCTGGTGGCGGTGGAGGGCGCGACCTTCTGTCTGTCCGAAGCCCGCCTGGGCCTGCTGCCCGCCACCATCAGCCCCTACGTGGCGCGCGCCCTGGGCGTGCAGGCCTCGCGCCGCTACATGGTGACGGCCGAACGCTTCAGCGCGGTGCGCGCGCACGCGCTGGGCATGGTGCACGAACTCGCGACGCCCGAGACGCTGGACGCGAAGGTGGACGAGCTCGTCGCCACGCTGGTGCGCAACGGCCCCAAGGCCGCGCGCGAGTGCAAGCGCCTGGTGCGCGACGTGGGCGGCCAGCCCATCACCGAAGCCCTGCGCAGCGAGACGGCGCGCCGCATCGCCGATGTGCGCGCCAGCGACGAAGGCCGCGAAGGCCTGCAGTCCTTCCTGCAGAAGCGCCCGCCCGGCTGGCTGCCGGCGGCCTGACCCGAGGAGGCACCCCATGGCCGACTGGTTCCACACCCTGGGCACGCCCGAGCTGCTCGCGCTCGCGGGCGCGCTCGGCTGGGCCAGCGGTTTTCGCCTGTACGCCGTGGTGTTCATCGTCGGCCTGGCCGGCGCCATGGGCTGGATGGAGCTGCCCACCGGCCTGCAGGCGCTGCAGCACCCGGTGCTGCTGGGCACGGCCGGCTTCATGCTCTTCGTCGAGTTCTTCGCCGACAAGATCCCGGTGGTCGATTCGTTGTGGGACATGGTCAACAGCGTGGTGCGCATTCCGGCCGGCGCGGCGCTCGCGGCCGGCGTGTTCGGCGCCGACGGCGGCACCGTGGCGCTGGCCGCCGCGCTGCTCGGCGGCTCGCTCGCCGCCACCAGCCAGGCCGCCAAGACCACCACGCGCGCGGCCATCAACAGCTCGCCCGAGCCGTTCTCCAACCTCGGCATGAGCCTGGTCGAGGACGGCCTGGTGGTCGGCGCAGTCTGGCTTGCCACCAGCCACCCACTGGTCTTCGTCGTGTTGCTCGCGATCACCGTCGTGCTGATGTGGATCGCCACCTGGATGCTCTTCAAGTTCCTGCGCGCGGTGTTCCGCCGCGTGCACTCCTTCTTCACCGCCACCGCCTAGGAAGTCCCATGTTCCACAAGATCCTGATTGCCAACCGGGGCGAGATCGCCTGCCGCGTCGCCGCCACCGCGCGCCGCCTGGGCGTGAAGACCGTCGCCGTCTACTCGGACGCCGATGCGCGCGCCAAGCACGTGGCCGCCTGCGACGAGTCGGTGCACATCGGCGGCTCGGCGCCCAAGGAAAGCTACCTGCAGTGGGAGCGCATCATCGCGGCCGCCCAGGCCACGGGCGCGCAGGCCATCCACCCGGGCTACGGCTTCCTGAGCGAGAACGAAGCCTTCGCCAACGCCTGCGTGAAGGCCGGCCTGGTCTTCATCGGCCCGCCGTCGTCGGCGATCGAGGCCATGGGCCTGAAGGCGGAGTCCAAGCGCCTGATGGAAAAGGCCGGCGTGCCGCTGGTGCCGGGCTACCACGGCGCCGACCAGGACCCGGCCCTGCTGCAGCGCGAAGCCGACCGCATCGGCTACCCCGCGCTCATCAAGGCCAGCGCGGGTGGCGGCGGCAAGGGCATGCGCGTGGTCGAGAAGAGCGAGGACTTCGCCGCCGCGCTCGCCAGCTGCCAGCGCGAGGCGCGCAACAGCTTCGGCAGCGACGCGGTGCTGATCGAAAAATACGTGCAGCGCCCGCGCCACATCGAGATCCAGGTGTTCGGCGACACGCAGGGCGACTGCGTCTACCTGTTCGAGCGCGACTGCTCGGTGCAGCGCCGCCACCAGAAGGTGCTGGAAGAAGCGCCGGCGCCCGGCATGACGCCCGAGCTGCGTGCCC
This sequence comes from Hydrogenophaga sp. UC242_50, assembly GCF_042697355.1. NCBI lineage: Bacteria > Pseudomonadati > Pseudomonadota > Betaproteobacteria > Burkholderiales > Comamonadaceae > Hydrogenophaga > Hydrogenophaga sp. UC242_50. Next base: position 193,989 of record NZ_CP170553.1, on the reverse strand, counting down.
AGATGGGCGCGGCCGCGGTGGCGGCGGCCAAGGCGGTGAACTACGTGGGCGCGGGCACGGTGGAGTTCATCGTCGAACAGCCCGAGGGCTACGCCCATCCCGAGGCCATGCGCTTTTACTTCATGGAGATGAACACCCGCCTGCAGGTGGAGCACCCGGTGACCGAGGCCATCACCGGCCTGGACCTGGTGGAATGGCAGCTGCGCGTGGCCGGCGGCGAGCCCCTGCCGCTGAAGCAGGAAGACCTGCGCATCCACGGCCACGCGATCGAGGCGCGCATCTGCGCCGAAACGCCGGACAACAACTTCCTGCCCGCCACCGGCACGCTCACCGTCTACCGCAAGCCAGCCTGCACCAGCTTCGAGCGTGGCACGGTGCGGGTGGACGACGGCGTGCGCGAAGGCGACACCATCAGCCCGTTCTACGACTCCATGGTCGCCAAACTGATCGTGCATGGCGCCACGCGCGAAGAGGCCCTGTCGCGGCTGGACGCCGCGCTGGCCGAGACGCGCATCGTCGGCCTTTCGACCAACGTGCAGTTCCTGCGCCACGTGGTCACCAGCCGCGCGTTCGCCCAAGCCGAGCTGGACACCGCGCTGATCCCGCGCGAGGCCGCCGCGCTGTTCCACCAGGACAAGGTCGGCCTGCCGCTGGCCGTGGCCGCCGCCGTGGCGCAGACCCTGGTGGCCGAGCGCGCGGACGAAGGCGCCGACCCGTTCTCGCGCCGCGACGGCTGGCGCCCACACGGCATCACCGTGCGCCGCTTCGATTTCGAGTACCAGGGCGAAGCCCTGCTGGCCCACCTGAGCTACCTGCACGACGGCGCGCTGCAGCTCGCTGTGGGCGAGGTGAACGCCGTGCTGGACTTCGTGGCGCTGCCGGCCGACACCGGCACCCGCATGGACCTGCGCTTCAACGGCCAGCGCCAGACGGTGCAGACCTGGCAGGTGGACGAGAACGTGCATGTGTTCTGCGCCCTGGGCGCGACCCAGATCGTGGAGATCGATGCCCTGGCCCACGCGGGCGAAGCCGCCGCCGAAGGCGGGCGCCTCACCGCGCCCATGCCGGGCAAGGTGGTGTCGTTCGCGGTCAAGGCCGGCGACACGGTGACCAAGGGCCAGGCGCTGGCCGTGATGGAGGCGATGAAGATGGAGCACACCATCGCCGCGCCGGCCGACGGCACCGTGGCCGAGCTGCTCTACGCGCCCGGCGACCAGGTCAACGAGGGCGCCGAACTGCTCAAGCTCTCGGTGGGCTGACAGCGCCGCCGCGCGAGGCCGCGTAAGCTCGCCGCATGAACATCACTTTCTGCTGCGTCAACACCCGGGTCGGCCCCTGGCTGGCCGATCTGCGCCTGGCCCTGCCGCAGGCCAACGTCACCGAATGGCAACCCGGCGCGCCCCAGGCCGATCACGCCGTGGTCTGGGCGCCGCCGCAACAATTCATGGACGAACAGCCCGGCCTCAAGGGCCTGTTCAACATCGGCGCGGGCGTGGACGCGCTGCTCAAGCTCAAGCTGCCGCCCGCCGCCAAGGTGGTGCGGCTCGACGATGCCGGCATGTCGGTGCAGATGGCCGAGTACGTGTGCCACGCCGTGATCCGCCACTTCCGCGAGTTCGACGCCTACGAAGCCGACGTGGCGCAGGGCCGCTGGTCGTACCGCAAGCCTCGCCTGCGGGCCGATTTCCCCGTCGGCGTGATGGGTCTGGGGGTGTTGGGCGAGCGCGTGGCCCTGGCCCTGCGCCAGTTCGATTTCCCGGTGCACGGCTGGAGCCGCTCGCCCAAGGTCATCGACGGCGTGATCGGCCACGCGGGCCACGCGGCCTTCGACAGCTTCCTGGCGTCGTGCCGGGTGCTGGTCAACCTGCTGCCGCTCACGCCCGACACGCGCGACATCCTCAACCGCGAGACGCTCTCGCGCCTGCGGCCCGAGGCCTATGTCATCAACGTCGCGCGCGGCGACCACCTGGTGGAAGACGACCTGCTCGCACTGCTGGAGAGCGGCCACCTGGCCGGCGCCACGCTCGATGTGTTCCGCACCGAACCGCTGCCCGCCCAGCATGGTTTCTGGAAACACCCGAAAATCACGGTCACGCCCCACACCTCGGCGCGCACGCTGCGCGAAGAAAGCATCGCCCAGATTGCCGGCAAGATCCTCGCGTTCGAACGCGGGGACCCGATCGCCGGCGTGGTCGATCCGGTGCGCGGGTACTGACCCCCTCGAAAGACCCCCATGAAACTGCCCTCCCGCGTCCAGCTCATCGACGTCGGCCCCCGCGACGGGCTGCAGAACGAGAAGCAGCCGGTGCCTGCGGCCGTCAAGGTCGAGCTGGTGCACCGCCTGCAGGCCGCCGGGCTGAAAGAGATCGAGGTCACCAGCTACGTGAGCCCCAAGTGGGTGCCGCAGATGGCCGACAACCACGAGGTCATGGGCGGCATCCGGCGCCAGGGCGGCGTCCGCTACTCGGTGCTCACGCCCAACCTCAAGGGCTACGAGGCTGCCGTGGCCGACAAGCCGGACGAGATCGTCGTGTTCGGCGCGGCCAGCGAGGCCTTCAGCCAGAAGAACATCAACTGCTCGATCGCCGAGAGCATCGAGCGCTTCGCGCCCGTGGTCGAGGCCGCGCGCGCGGCCGGCATCGCCGTGCGCGGCGCCATGAGCTGCACCGTGGGCTGTCCCTACGAAGGCGAGATTGCGCCCGAGCGCGTGGCCTACCTGGCCGGGCTCATGAAGGGCATCGGCGTGCAGCGCGTGGACGTGGCCGACACCATCGGCGTGGGCACGCCACGCAAGGTGCAGGCCGCGCTGGAGGCCACACTCAAGCACTACGGCATCGACGACGTCTCGGGCCACTTCCACGACACCTACGGCCAGGCGCTGTCCAACACCCTGGCCGCGCTGGAGATGGGGGTCTGGAACTTCCAGTCCTCCGTGTCCGGCCTGGGCGGCTGCCCCTACGCCAAGGGCGCCACCGGCAACGTGGCGACCGAAGACGTGGTCTACCTGCTGCACGGCATGGGCATCGCCACCGGCATCGACCTCGACGCGCTGGTGGATGCCGGCGTCTACATCAGCGAACAGCTCGGCCGGCCCACCGGCTCGCGCGTGGCCCGCGCATTGCTCGCCAAGCGCGCGGGCTGAAGGAAAGCAATATGGAGCTGCAAGTCTGGATGGCGTATTTCGTGGCCTCGTGGGCCATCGCGCTCTCGCCCGGTTCGGGCGCGGTGCTGTCGATGACGCACGGCCTGGTCTATGGCGTGAAGAAAACCAGCACGACCATCGCGGGCCTGCAACTGGGGCTGGCGGTGATCCTGCTGGTGGCCGGTGTGGGCGTCGGCGCCTTGCTGCTGGCCTCGGCCACCGCCTTCACCGTGGTGAAGTTCGCTGGCGCGGGCTACTTGATCTGGCTCGGTTTCAACCAGTGGCGCGCCCGCGTGGGCGTGGTGCCCGAGGCGGACGAGGCGGCACCGGCCCAGGTGGCCGTGCCCTCGGCGCGCGAGCGCTTCGTCATGGGTTTCTTCACCAACGTGACCAACCCCAAGGGCATCGTGTTCATGGTGGCCGTGCTGCCGCAGTTCATCGACCCCACGCGCGGTCTTTGGCTGCAGTTGCTGATCCTGCTGGCCACCACGGTGGTGGTCGATCTGATCGTGATGCACGGCTACGCCTTCCTGGCCTCGCGCGCCCAGCGCTGGCTGGCCACGGCCCGCGCCCGGCGCGCGCAGAACCGCGTGTTCGGCGGCGTGCTCATGGCCGATGGGCGCGAGCCTGTTGCTCGTCAAACGCGCCGCCTGAAGGACCGCAACCATGTGTGGAGCCGAATTGCAGGCCTTGCCTGAGACCGTGCAGCGCGTGGCGCGCGTGCTGCAGGACGCGGGCCATGCCCACGGCCCGGTGATGCTCGACGGCGCCGCGCGCACGGCGCAGCAGGCGGCCGACGCCCTCGGCGTGGCCCTGGGCCAGATCGCCAAGAGCATCATCTTCCGCCGCAAGAGCGACGACGCGGCCGTGTTGGTCATCACCTCGGGCGACCTGCGGGTGGACGAGAAGAAGGTGCAGGCCCTGGTCTGCGCCGATGGCGGCAAGCTCGGCCGGGCCGACGCCGACTTCGTCAAGGCGCGCACCGGGTTTTCCATCGGCGGTGTCTCGCCGCTGGCGCACGCGGTGGCGCCCGTCACGCTGATCGACGCGCAGCTCTCGCGCTTCGACGAGATCTGGGCCGCGGCCGGCCACCCGCACGCCGTGTTCCGCCTCAGCCCCGTGGAACTCCAGTCGCTGACCGGCGCGCCGGTGCACGACGTCACCGTGGTGGCCTGACCCCATGAGCCTGGAGACCCCCACGATCACCCTGCAGGCCGCCCGCCGCCGCGCCGGTTTGCGCCCGGGCGTGCCTTCGCCGTGCATCTCGGTGTGCGAAATGGACGAGGCCCGCAGCCGCTGCAAGGGGTGCTTCCGCACGCTGGAAGAAATCGGTTTCTGGAGCCGTGCCAGCGATGCGGACAAGTTGGTGATCTGGCAGCAGATCGAAGCCCGGCAGCTGGCGCCTTGAAGCCTTCGCACACGAGATCTTCATGACCGACATCCGCTTCTTCTACGACCCGATCTCGCCTTACGCCCATCTGGCGTTCGAGCGCCTGCCCGAAGCCCTGATGGGCCACAGCGTGCAGGTGCGCTACCGGCCCGTGCTGTTCGCCGCGTTGCTCAAGGCGCACGGCCAGCTGGGCCCGGCCGAGGTCCCGGCCAAGCGCGACTGGACCTACCGCCACGTGAGCTGGCTCGGGCACCACCACGGCGTGGCGCTCGACATGCCGGCCGCGCACCCGTTCAACCCGCTGCCCCTGCTGCGCCTGGGCCTGGCCTGCGCGACGGACGATGCGCCGGGCGAGACCAACCGCTACGTCACCGAGCTGCTGTTCCGCCATGTCTGGCGCGGTGGGCTCGACGCCGCCGACCCGGCGCGGCTGGCCGCGTTGCAGGCCCTGCTGCAGGACCACATGGCGCAGCGCGGCAAGCCGTGGAACGCGCCCGACAGCGAGGTGGTCAAGCAGCGCCTGCGCGCCAACACCGACGAGGCGCTCGCGCTCGGCCTGTTCGGTGTGCCGGCGATGGTGGTGGACGGCCGCGTGTTCTGGGGACAGGACGCCCTGCCCATGCTGCGCGCCTACCTGGACGGCGACAGCTGGTTCGAGACCCAGTGGGGCGCGGCGGCGCAGCGGCCCGAAGGCGTGCGCCGGTCTCAGACGGGCTAGCCGCCGGGCCGCTCCCAAGGCAGGCCCAGCCCCCTTTGGGGGGCAGCGACCCGCGCAGCGACGGAGCGTGGGGGCTCTTAAGTTTGAAAAGTAGCGGCCACGCCCATCACCTCGCCGGTGTGGGCGGCTTCATACCCTTTGAGCGCGGCCACGCGCGCGCGGAACGCCGGTGAGCGCAGCACCGTGAGCACCGGGCGCAGCTCGGCGCGGTCCAGCGCGTCGGCCGGCAGCGCGAAGAAGTAGCGCTCCTTCAGCAACGGAATGAAATGCAGGCCGAAGCGGTGCGCGGCGGTCTGCACGCCGATGCCCACGTCGGCCATGCCGCTGGCCACGTAGGCGGCCACGGCGGCGTGGGTAAGCTCGGTGTTGTCGTAACCCGCCACCGCCTGCGGCGCGATGCCTTCGCGCTTGAGCAGCAGGTCGGTCAACACCCGCGTGCCCGAGCCCTCGGGCCGGTTGACGAAGCGCAGCCCGGGCCGCGCGAGGTCGGCCAGCCCGCGCAGGCCCAGCGGGTTGCCCGCCGCCACGAACAGCCCCTGCGTGCGCACCGCCAACTGCACCAGCAGGTGCTGGTCGGGCTTGAGCCAGGTCAGGTAGCGCCGGGCGGCGGCGGCCTCGAACTCGCCCAGCGGCACGTGAAAGCCCGCCAGCTCGCAGTCGCCCTGCGCGAGCGCGGCCACGGCCTCCAGGCTGCTGCGGTAGCGCAGCTCCACCGGCACCTGGCGCGCCGCCAGCTGCTCGCGCAAGGCGGCCACCGCGAAGCCGTGGCTGGCGTGCAGGCGCGGCACGGCGCGCTGGCGGCGCTGCACGCGCCCGAGCTCGCCTTCGAGTTCCGAGGCCAGCGACTCCAGCAAGGGCTGCAGGCGCGCACCGATGCGCGCATCGGCCCAGATGAGTTTTTCACCCAGCGGCGTGAGCGCCGAGCCGCGCCCGCGCCCGCGCACCAGCAGCGGCTGGCCGAACAGCTGCTCGGCCTGTTGCAGCAGGCCCCAGGCGTGGCGGTACGACAGGCCCAGCTCGCGCCCGGCCTGCGAGATGCTGCCCGAACCCTGCACGGCCGCGAGCAGGCCGAGCAAGGTGTTGGCGTCGAGCGCGGGGCCGTCTTCCTGGGCGATGCGCCATTGGGGTTGGAGGGTGATGCGCAGCATGGGGGGAAGCCCGACTTTATGAACTGTCAAACATATTAAAACAACCCATACGGTGCTACGCTGAAAAAATGACCAGAACGACGGCCCACGAGACCCCCGAGCGCCCCACCAGCCCCGTGATTCCCATCCGCCCGATCGAGGCGATGGGGCGCGGCAAGGCGCGCCACACGCCCAAGGGGCGGCAGACCTCACCCGAAGCACGCGAGCGCGTGGCCGCGCTGTGCGATGGCCTGGCGCCGCGCGCCGACCTGCTGATCGAACACCTGCACCGCCTGCAGGATGCCGAGGGCGCGCTGCGCCACGGCCACCTGGCCGCGCTGGCCGAGCGCCTGCGGCTGAGCCAGGTCGAGGTGTTCGAGGTCGCGAGCTTCTACCACCACTTCGAGATCGTGGACGACGCCGCGCCCGTGCCACGGACCGTGGTGCGCGTGTGCACCAGCCTCTCGTGCGCCATGGCCGGCGGTGAGGAACTGCTGGCCGATCTGCAGACCGCGCTGGCGGGCGATGACACGGTGCGCGCGCAGGCCGCGCCCTGCATCGGCCAGTGCCACGTGGCGCCGGCCGCCTGCGTGGGCCAGCGCCAGCTGCCGCAGGCCAGCGTGGCTGGCGTGCAAGAGCTGTTGGCCAGCGGCGAGACCGGGCCGCGCCAGCTGCCCGAGCCAGCCGCCGCTGAATTCAAACAGCTGCGAAGCCTGCTCGCGGGTGCGCTCAGCGCCGAACAGGTCCTGACCGAATTGAAAGCCTCCAACCTGCGTGGCCTGGGCGGCGCGGGCTTTCCGTCCTGGCGCAAGTGGGAGACGGTGCGCGCCCAGCCCGGCCCGCGCCACATGGTGGTCAACATCGACGAAGGCGAGGTCGGTACCTTCAAGGACTGGCAGGTGCTCAGCAGCGCCGAGGCCGGCGCGCCGCAGATGCTCGAAGGCCTGCTGATCGCCGCCGAGGTGGTGGGCATCTCGCACGCCTGGATCTACCTGCGCGACGAATACCACGACGTGCGCGAACTGCTCACGCGCGAACTCGCGCGGCTCGACGCCACCCTGCGCTCGCTGATCGAACAGCACCCCGGCTACACGCCCCCGCGCATCGAGCTGCGGCGCGGCGCGGGCGCCTACATCTGCGGCGAAGAGTCGGCGCTGATCGAATCGGTGGAAGGCAAGCGCGGCCTGCCGCGGCTCAAGCCGCCCATCGTGGCGATGCACGGCGTGTTCGGCCGGCCCACGCTGGCGCACAACCCCGAAACGCTGTGGTGGCTGCCGCTGATCCTGGCCAAGGGCGGTGCCTGGCTGGCCGGCGAGGGCCTGCGCGGGCGCACCGGCCTGCGGCGCTTCTCGGTCTCGGGCCGCGTCAACAAGCCGGGCGTGCACCTGGCGCCCGCCGGCATCACCTTGCGCGAGCTCGTCAACGAACACGCGGGCGGCATGGCCGAAGGCCACACGCTCTACGCCTACCTGCCGGGCGGGGCCTCGGGCGGCATCCTGCCGGCCTCGCTGGCCGACGTGCCGCTGGACTTCGACACCCTGGTTGACCACGGCAGCTTCATCGGCTCCATGGCCGTGGTGGTGATGAGCCAGCACGACACGGCGCGCGGCGCCGCGCTCAACCTCATGCAGTTCTTCGAGCACGAGTCCTGCGGCCAGTGCACACCCTGCCGCGCCGGCACCACGAAGGCGGTGCAGCTCATGCAGGCGCCGGTGTGGAACGCGCCGCTGCTCGGTGAGCTCTCGCAGGTGATGCGCGACGCCAGCATCTGCGGCCTGGGTCAGGCCGCGCCCAACCCGGTGGATAGCGTGCTGCGCTTCTTTGCCCATGAAGTGAACGCCGGAGGTGCGGCATGAAGACCGACGACCTGCCCCTGGACGCGACGCCGATCGCCTTCACCCTCAACGGCCGCGCGCTGGAAGCCGCGCCCGGCGAGAGCATCCTGAAAGCCGCGCAGCGCGCGGGCGTGGAGATTCCGCACCTGTGCCACAAGGACGGCCTGCGCAGCCCCGGCAACTGCCGCGCCTGCGTGGTCGACATCGAAGGCGAGCGCGTGCTCGCGCCCTCGTGCTGCCGCGCGCCCAGCGCCGGCATGGTGGTGCACAGCGACAACGCCCGCGCCAGCGCCGCGCAGAAGACGGTGCTGGAGCTGCTGCTGTCCGACGCGCCCGACACCGCCGCGCTCAAGTTCGACAGCGAGCTGGCGCACTGGGCCGAGGTGGCTGGCGCCTTGCCCGGGCGTTTCTCCGCGCGCGCCGCCGCCGCGCACGACCTGAGCCACCCGGCGATGGCGGTCAACCTGGACGCCTGCATCCAGTGCACGCGCTGCATCCGCGCCTGCCGCGAGACCCAGGGCAACGACGTGCTGGGCCTGGCCTTCCGGGGCGGCCACGCGCAGATCGTGTTCGACCAGAACGACCCCATGGGCGCCAGCACCTGCGTGGCCTGCGGCGAGTGCGTGCAGGCCTGTCCCACGGGCGCCATCGCGCCGGCCAATGGCGCCTTCGCCAAACCCTCGCAGCAGCAGGTCGACTCGGTCTGCCCCTTCTGCGGCGTCGGTTGCCAGCTCACCTACCACGTCAACGACGACAAGATCGAACACGTCGAAGGCATCGCCGGGCCGGCCAACGAAGGCCGCCTGTGCGTCAAGGGCCGCTTCGGCTTCGACTACGCGCACAGCCCCGAGCGCCTCACGCGCCCGCTGATCCGCCGCGCCGGCGTGCCCAAGGACCCGCACGGCGAGCTGCGCCGCCTCACGCCCGAGCAGGTGCGCGAGCGCTTCCGCGAAGCCAGCTGGGACGAGGCGCTGGACGCCGCCGCCGAAGGTTTCCGCCAGGCCCTGGCCGCGACACCGGCGCGCGGGCGCCAGGGCCCGGTGGCCGGCTTCGGTTCGGCCAAGGGCACGAACGAAGAGGCCTACCTGTTCCAGAAGCTGATCCGCACCGCGTTCGACACGCACAACGTGGACCACTGCACCCGCCTGTGCCACGCTTCCAGCGTGGCCGCGCTGATGGAAGGCCTGGGCTCGGCGGTGGTCACCAACCCGCTGCGCGACGTGCAGTTCGCCGACTTCGTGCTGCTGATCGGCGCCAACCCGGCGCAGAACCACCCCGTGGGCGCGACCTGGATCAAGAACGCGGTGAAGAAAAACGGCCTGAAGCTGGTGCTGGCCGACCCGCGCCGCACCGAGCTCGCGCGCCACAGCTGGAAGCACCTGGGCTTCAAGTCCGGCACCGACGTGGCCCTGCTCAACGCGCTGCTGCACACCATCGTGTTCGAAGGCCTCACCGACCCGGCCTACATCGAAGCCCACACGCTGGACTTCGCGCAGCTCAAGGCCCACCTGGTGGACTTCTCGCCCGAGGCGATGGCGCCGGTCTGCGGCATCGACGCGGCCACGCTGCGCGAGGTCGCGCGCGCCTACGCCACGGCGAAGAACGCCATGATCCTCTGGGGCATGGGCATCAGCCAGCACACGCACGGCACCGACAACGCGCGCTGCCTGATCGCGCTCGCGCTGGTCACCGGCCAGATCGGTCGGCCCGGCACCGGCCTGCACCCGTTGCGCGGCCAGAACAACGTGCAAGGCGCGAGCGACGCCGGGCTCATCCCCATGGTGCTGCCCGACTACCAGCGCGTGGCCGACGGCCCGGCGCGCGAGAAGGCCGAGCGCCTGTGGCACCTCGCGCCCGGCACGCTGCGCAGCGAACCCGGCCTCACGGTGGTGGAGATCGTCGACGCGGCCCACCGCAAGGAGATCCGCGCCATGCTGATCCAGGGCGAGAACCCGGCCATGAGCGACCCCGACGCGGCCCACGCGCGCGAGGCGCTCGCGGGGCTGGACCACCTGGTGGTGCAGGACATCTTCCTCACCGAGACCGCCAGCCTGGCCGACGTGGTGCTGCCCGCCACCGCCTGGCCCGAGAAAACCGGCAGCGTGACCAACACCGACCGCTGCGTGCAGCTCGGCCGCAAGGCCGTGCCCGCGCCGGGCGACGCGCGCGCCGACGCCTGGATCACCGAACAGCTCGCGCGCCGCCTCGGCTTGGGCTGGACCTACGGCGTCGCCGCCGACGGCAGCGGGACGGACGACGCCGCGCAGGGCATCGGCGCGGTGTTCGAGGAAATGCGCGCCCTCATGCCCAGCATCGCCGGCCTGTCGTGGTCGCGCCTGCGCCGCGAGGGCGCGGTCACCTACCCGGTGGCGGACGACGCCGACCCCGGCCAGCCGGTGGTGTTCACCGACGGCTTCCCCACGCCCAGCGGCCGCGCCTCGCTGGTGGGGGCGGTGCTCACGCCGCCGGCCGAGCAGCCCGACGCCGAATTCCCCATGGTGCTCATCACCGGCCGCCAGCTCGAACACTGGCACACCGGCAGCATGACGCGGCGCAGCGGCGTGCTCGACGCGCTCGAACCCAGCCCCGTGGTGAGCCTGCACCCCGAGACCGCCCGGCGGCTCGGGCTGTGGGCAGGCGCGCAAGCGCAGGTGCGCTCCCGGCGCGGCGAGGTGGCCCTGCCGGTGCGGATCGACGACGGCATGCCACGCGAGACCGCCTTCATTCCTTTCGCCTACGCCGAGGCCGCGGCCAACCTGCTCACCAACCCCGCCCTGGACCCGGTGGGCAAGATCGCGGAATTGAAGTACTGTGCGGTGGACGTGCGGCCCGTCGTGGCCGCGCGAGATCCGGCCCGGCATTGACCTGCCTCAACGCGGCAGATTGACGGGGCTCCTACGATGAACCCTCCGCCCGACGGGTGGGGCGGTTCACATCTCATGCAAGGAGAGCCACCATGTTCAAGAAAATTCTCGTGCCCACCGACGGTTCCACGCTGGCCGCGCAGGCCACCACGGTCGCGTTGGGGCTGGCCAAGAGCCTGAACGCGCAGATCATCGGCGTCAACGTGATCGACCCGTTTCCGTACATCGGCATCGGCGACGCCTCGGCCGTGGGCCTGCAGGCCTACCTGACCGAAGCCAAGAGCGCGGCCGGCCAGGCGCTGGACGCGGTGCGCCAGGCCTGCGAGGCCCAGGGCGTGGTGTTCGCGGCGGGTGACACCATCGAACGCAACGTGGTCTACGAAGGCATCATCGAAACGGCCGAGGCCGAAGGCTGCGACCTGATCGTGATGGGCTCGCACGGCCGCCAGGGCGTGAAGGCGCTGATCCTGGGCAGCGTGGCGCAGAAGGTGCTGACGCACGCCAAGGTGCCGGTGCTGATCGTCAAGGGCTGAGGGCCGACCGTTCGGCGCCTGCCCATCGGGGTGAACCCTTGGATGGGGCCCCTGCCTGACCCGCTGACAGCGAGTTGACAGCGGGGCTTCCTAGCATCTCTTCCACAGATGGCGCGCCGTGCCGCGCCACACCGGAGGAGACATGCGGCGCAATCAATTCCTCATGGCACTGGGTGGCTGGGCGGCGGCGTCTTGCCTGCCCGCGCGCGCCAGCGGCGCGGACCGCCTGTCCGTGCTGATCCCCGCGAGCGCGGGGGGCGGCTGGGACGCCACCGGCCGCGCGCTCGGTGCGGCGATGGTCGCGACCGGGCGCTACCGCGAGGCCGCCTACGACAACCAGGGCGGCGCCGCGGGCACCCTGGGCCTGGCCGCCTTCGTCCAGGAGGCGCGGGGTCAGCCGAATGCCCTGCTCATCATGGGCGCGGTCATGATCGGTGGCCTGGTGTCGTCGAAGACCCCGCTGCGCCAGCTGCAGCAGTGCACGCCGATCGCGCGCCTCACCAGCGAGTACAGCGCCTTCGCCGTGGCCGCCGGCTCCCCGATCCGGTCGCTGGGCGCCGTCGCCGAGCGGCTGCGCCAGGCCCCCGGCAGCGTGCGCTTCGGGGGCGGTTCGAAGGCCTCGACCGAGCACATCGCCGTCTCGATGTTCGCGCGCAGCCTGCGCGTGCCGCCGCGGGAGATCCGCTACCTGCCCCATGGCGGCGGCGCGGACGCGGTGGCCGCCCTGCTCAAGGGCGAGATCGATGTGGTGGGCGGTGGCTACGGGGAACTGGCCCAGGGCATCGCCCGAGGCCAGCTGCGCTTGCTCGGTGTGACCGCGCAACGACGCCTGCCCGGCTTGCCGGACGTGCCCACGCTCAAGGAGCAGGGCTACGACGTCACCATCGGCAACTGGCGCGGCGTTTACGGCGCGCCCGGCATCAGCGACGCTCAGCGCGCCGCGCTCACGCAGGCGGTGGCCGAGGCCGTGAAGTCGCCGGCCTGGCGGCAGCCCGCCGAGCGCCATGGCTGGACGCCCGCGTTCACCACGGGCCGGGACTTCGAGGCCTTCGTCGAATTCGAGTACGCCGCCACGACGGCGATCCTGTTCCTGTCGGGCATGTTGTAGCCCGGCGCGCAAGGGGCCCTTTGTGGGGTGTTGACGCGGCGCCGCCCGGTGCCGCGTCTTTTTTTTGGGTCAGCGGCGGAATTTGCCGCTGGCGTCCACGATGGACAGGTCGGCGAAATCCAGCCCGGTGTGGTTGCTCGGGCTGTAATGCACGGTCAGGCCACCCAGGTCGTAGCTCTTCAGGTTCTCCAGCGCGTCGCGCAGGGCCACGGGCGTGGGATTCGGGCCGGCGCGGCGCAGGCCTTCGGTCAGCACCTTGGCGGCGGCGTAGCCTTCCATCATGGCGGGCGACACACCCGCCAGGCCCTTGGCCTTGGCGAATTCCTGCGCTTCCTTGATCAGGCCATAGGCCACCGAGCGCTCGTTGGGGAACACCTGCGTCACGATCACGCCGCGCGGCGTGTTCGCCCAGCAGCTTGATGAAGCCGTCCGAGGCGTTGTTCGAGAGCGTGACCACCTGCGCGCGCGAACCGGCGGTGCGCACCGCCTTGACCGCGTTGGCGGTGTTGCCGGCCGAGCCGATCACCATCACCGCCTGCGCGTTGCTCTCGTTGACCCGCTTGGACAGCTCGGTGAAGTCGGGCTTGTCGCGCGGGAACTTTTCATGCAGCACCGGCTTGAGCTTGGCCTTGTCGAAGCCCTTGAGCGCCCCGGCCGCCGAATCGGCGCCGAAGGAATCGTCGGTCTCCAGCACCGCGATGCGCGTGATGCCGATGCTCGCCAGGTGTTCGATGGCCTTGGCGGCCTCGCGCTGGTAGGTGGCGCGCACGTTGAACACCCAGGGGTTGACCGGCTGGTGCAGCGCCATGGCGCCGGTGCTCGGCCCGACCAGCGGCACCTTGAGCTCGGCCAGCATGGGCAGCAGGGCCTGCGAATGCGGCGTGCCGCGGTTCAGGAACAGGGCCAGCACCCGCTGTTTCGTGACCAGTTCGCGCGCCACCTCCACCGTGACCTTGGGGTCGAACTTGTCGTCCACCGTGATCAGCTCGATCTTCTGGCCGTTGACACCGCCGCGCGCGTTGATGGTGTCGAAGTACAGCTGGGCCCCCTCGTGGTTCTCCTTCACCCCGGCCGCCACCGAGCCGCTGAAGCCCGAGGGCATGCCCACGCGCAGCTGGGCCCAGGCGGGGGCCGCGAACACCAGCAGCCCGGCCAGCCCCCAGGCGGTCCAGACCGGGCTTGAAAACAAGCGAATCCGTTTCATATAGGCGTCTCCTTGGGTGAGCCGAGTCTATGCAGCCCGCGGGCGCGGGAAATTGTGGATATGACCTACCGCACCGATGTTTTGTCACACCCCTCCGTAGAATCTTTGCGTCCCCCTCTGGAGCCCATGCATGTCCGATGCCTTTTCTGCCCGCCGATCCACCCGTGGGCGCGATTTCAACCGTGTCCGAGGCCGAAGGGCGCGACCACCCGACGGAAGGCGGCTCCGGGCTGATCCGCATCCGGGGCGCGCGCCAGCACAACCTCAAGAACCTCGACCTCGACATCCGCACGGGTGAGCTCACCGTGGTCACCGGGCCCAGCGGCTCGGGCAAGTCCAGCCTCGTGTTCGACACCCTGTTCGCCGAAGGCCAGCGCCGCTACGTCGAGACCTTCAGCGCCTACGCGCGCCAGTTCCTGGACCGCATGGACAAACCGGCCGTCGACCGGGTCGACGGTGTGCCGCCAGCGATCGCGATCGACCAGACCAACCCGGTGCGCTCCTCGCGCTCCACCGTGGGCACCATGACGGAGCTCAACGACCACCTCAAGCTGCTGTTCGCGCGCGGCGCCGACCTGTTCGACCGCGAGACGGCGCTGCCGGTGCGGCACGACTCGCCCGAATCGATCTATGCCGAGCTCAAGGCGCGCGCGGCGCGCCAGGGCGATCCGCGCCTGGTGCTGACCTTCCCGGTGGAGTTGCCGGCCAGCACCACGCCCGAGGAAGTGGAGCAGTGGCTCTCGGCCAGCGGTTACACCCGCGTGCAGGCCGAGCGGGTGGTGCAGCGCGAGGTGGCGCCGGTGGAGGCCAAGACCCCCGCCAAGGGCAAGGCCAAGGCGGTGGCGCAGCGAATCGGTCAAGGTGCTCGACGTGGTGGCCGACCGCTTCCGCATCGGCACGGTCGAGCCGGCGCGCGCGATGGAGGCGATCGAAGCCGGGCTCAAGCGCGGCAGCGGCAAGCTGATGGTCTATGTGCTGGCCGAAGAAGGCGAGCCCGAGATCTGGCGCTTCAGCACCGGTCTGCACTGCCCGGAAAGCGACATCCGCTATAGCGAACCCACGCCCTCGATGTTCTCGTTCAACTCGGCGGTGGGCGCCTGCGAGGCCTGCCGGGGCTTCGGGCGCGTGATCGGGGTGGACTACGGCCTGGTCATCCCCAACGACAAGCTCACGCTGCGCGCCGGCGCGGTCAAGGTGTTCCAGACACCCGCGTGGAAGGAATGCCAGGACGACATGATGCGGCACGCCGAGTCCGCCGGCATCCCGCGCGACACACCCTGGGCCAAGCTCACGCCCGAGCAGCAGCACTGGGTGAAGGCCGGTTCGCCCTTGTGGAACGGCAAGTGGAACCAGCAGTGGTACGGCGTCGACCGCTTCTTCGAGTACCTGGAGAGCAAGGCCTACAAGATGCACATCCGGGTGCTGCTGTCCAAGTACCGCAGCTACACCGAGTGCCCGAGCTGCCACGGCGCGCGCCTCAAGACCGACAGCCTGCTCTGGCGCATCGGCAGCAAGGCCCAGGCCGACGCGGTGCTGCCCGCGCAGAAGCGCTACCTGCCTCAGGGCGTGAAGTGGAGCCGCGCGCAGCTCGAAGCCATGCCCGGTCTGTGCCTGCACGACCTGATGCTGATGCCGCTGGACAAGCTGCGCGGCTTCTTCGCCGCGCTCGACGCCACGCTGGCGCCCGTGGGCAGCGACACGGCCGCCGCCGGCCAGGCCCAGGCCTTGCGCCTGCTGTTCGAGGAAATCAACACCCGCATCCGCTACCTGTGCGAGGTCGGCATCGGCTACCTCACGCTGGACCGCCAGAGCCGCACGCTCAGTGGCGGCGAGGTGCAGCGCATCAACCTCACCACCGCGCTGGGCACCTCGCTGGTGAACACCCTGTTCGTGCTCGACGAACCCAGCATCGGCCTGCACCCGCGCGACATGGCGCGCATCAACGACGCCATGCTGCGCCTGCGCGACGCGGGCAACACGCTGGTGGTGGTGGAGCACGACCCGGCCGTGATGCTCGCGGCCGACCGCCTGATCGACATGGGCCCGGGCCCGGGCGAGCGCGGCGGGCAGATCGTGTTCGACGGCACGCCCGAAGCGATCCGCTCGGCCGACACCCTCACCGGCGCCTACCTCGGTTCGCGCAAGACCATCGGCATGGGCTTCAAGCGCATGGTCACCGACAGCACGCCGCGCCTCATCCTCGAAGGCGCGCGCGAACACAACCTCAAGGACGTGTCGGTCGAGTTCCCGCTGCAACGCCTGGTGGTGGTCACCGGCGTGTCCGGCTCGGGCAAGTCCAGCCTGATCCAGGACGTGCTGGCGCCCGCGCTGCTGCGCCACTTCGGCAAGTCCACCGAGAGCCCGGGCGCGCACGACCGCCTGCTCGGGGCCGACCACCTGAGCGAGGTCGTGTTCGTCGACCAGTCGCCCATCGGCAAGACGGCGCGCTCCAACCCGGTGAGCTACGTGGGCGCGTGGGACGCGATCCGCGCGCTGTTCGCCGAGGCGCCGTTGTCGCGCCAGCGCAGCTACACGCCGGCCAAGTTCAGCTTCAACAGCGGCGACGGGCGTTGCCCCACCTGCGGCGGCTCGGGCTTCGAGCACGTGGAGATGCAGTTCCTGAGCGACGTGTACCTGCGCTGCCCGGACTGCGACGGCAAACGCTACCGGCCCGAAATCCTGGAGGTGAAGATCCAGCGCGGAGGCCGTTCGCTCAACGTGGCCGACGTGCTGGACCTCACCGTGAGCGAGGCCGCCGCGCTGTTCGCGGGCGACCGCGAGGTGATCCGCGTGCTGCAGCCCATCGTGGACGTGGGCCTGGAGTACGTGAAGCTGGGCCAGCCCGTGCCCACGCTCTCGGGCGGCGAGGCGCAGCGCCTCAAGCTCGCGGGCTTCCTGGCCGAGGCTTCGAAGAACAGCAGCGCGAGCCGCCAGGCGGTGGCGCGCAAGGGCACGCTGTTCCTGTTCGACGAGCCCACCACCGGCCTGCACTTCGACGACATCGCCAAGCTCATGCGCAGCCTGCGCAAGCTGCTCGACGCCGGCCACTCGCTGGTGGTGATCGAGCACAACCTGGACGTGATCCGCTCGGCCGACTGGCTGATCGACCTGGGCCCCGAGGGCGGCGATGCGGGCGGCCTGATCGTGGCCGAGGGCCCGCCCGAGGCCGTGCGCGAACACGCCAGCAGCCACACCGCGAAGGCTTTGCGCGAGTACGCGCTGGCCATGGGCGAGGTGCACGAAGTGCGCGAAGGCCGGGCCAAGGGCCTGCAGCCGGCGCGCGCGCGCAACGAGGGGCCACACGCCCACGCCATCCGCATCGTCAACGCCAAGGAGCACAACCTCAAGAACCTGAGCGTGGACATTCCGCGCGGCAAGTTCAACGTCATCTCCGGCGTGAGCGGCTCGGGCAAGTCCACGCTGGCTTTCGACATCCTGTTCAACGAAGGCCAGAGGCGTTACCTGGAGAGCCTCAACGCCTATGCGCGCAGCATCGTGCAGCCCGCGGGCCGGCCCGAGGTGGACGCGGTCTATGGCATCCCGCCCACGGTGGCGATCGAACAGCGCCTCTCGCGCGGTGGCCGCAAGTCCACCGTGGGCACCACCACCGAGGTCTGGCATTTCCTGCGCTTGCTGTACGTGAAGCTGGGCACGCAGCACTGCATGTACGACGGCGCGGTCGTGATGCCGCAAAGCCCCGACAGCATCGTCGCCGCCATCCTGGCGCGCTACAAGGGCCGGCACATCGGCCTGCTCGCGCCGCTGGTGGTCAACCGCAAGGGCGTGTACACCGAGCTGGCCGACTGGGCGCGCCCGCGTCGCGCACACCCACCTGCGGGTGGACGGCGAGTTCCTGCCCACCACCGGCTTCCCGCGCATCGACCGCTTCAAGGAGCACACCATCGAACTGCCGGTGGCCGACTTCGTGGTCAGCGCCGACGACGAGACCGCGCTGCGCCAGCAGCTCACCAAGGCGCTGGAGATCGGCAAGGGCCAGGTGCACGTGCTCTCGCCGCTGGACGGCCTGGCCCAGGCGCTGGCCGAAGGCCGGTCCACGCGCGAGCTCGGCAAGCTGGAGGTGTTTTCCACCACGCGCGCCTGCCCGGAGTGCGCCACCAGCTACCCCGAACTCGACCCGCGCCTCTTCTCGTACAACAGCAAACATGGCTGGTGCCCCGACTGCGTGGGCACCGGCGTGAAGCTCTCGCGCGACCAGCTCAAGGCGCTGGACGATTCGGTGCGCGACGACAAGGAAAAAGGCCGCGAGCAGAGTTTTGCCGAACCCGAGGTGGATGGCGTGACGGACGAGGTCTGCCCGTTCTGCTCGGGCAAGCGCCTGAACCTGCAGGCCCGCTCGGTGCGTTTCGCCGGCGTGGGCATTGCCGACGTGGCCCGCCTTTCGGTGCGCGAGGTGCGCGCCTGGGTGCAAGGGTTGATGCAAGACCTGGCGCTCAGCGCGCGCGAGGCCGACATCGCGCGCGACCTGCTGCCCGAGATCGAAAGCCGGCTGGCCTTCCTCGAAGAGGTGGGCCTGAACTACCTCACGCTGGACCGCGGCGCGCCCACGCTCAGCGGCGGCGAGGCGCAGCGCATCCGCCTGGCGGCGCAGCTGGGCAGCAACCTGCAGGGCGTGTGTTACGTGCTCGACGAGCCCACCATCGGCCTGCACGCGCGCGACAACGCCATCCTGCTCAACGCGCTGCACAAGCTCGGCGACCAGGGCAACACCCTGGTGGTGGTGGAGCACGACGAGGACACCATCCGCCGCGCCGACCACATCATCGACATCGGCCCGAGCGCGGGCAAGCGCGGCGGGCGCGTGGTGGCCCAGGGGTCGGTGGACGACCTCTCGGCCAACGCCGACTCGGTGACCGGGCGCTACCTGCTGCACGCGATGAAGCACCCGCTGCAGGCGCGCCGTGGCGTGCTGCCGGCGCTGGACGACAGCGCGCCCTGGCTGCGCGTGCGCGGCGCGAAGCTGCACAACCTGAACGAGCTCGACGCCGCGGTGCCGCTGCAGCGCCTGGTGGTCATCACCGGCGTGTCGGGCTCGGGCAAGTCCACGCTCGCGCGCGACGTGCTGCTGACCAACGTGGCCGCCGCCGTGAGCCAGCGCAGCACCAAGGCCGGGCGCGACGCCATGGACAAGGGCAAGCACCCCGCCTGGAGCGGCTGCGCCAGCGTGAGTGGTTTCGAGACCGTGGACCGCGTGCTCGAAGTCGATCAGACGCCGATCGGCAAGACGCCGCGCAGCTGCCCAGCCACCTACATCGGCTTCTGGGACACGGTGCGCAAGCTGTTCGCCGACACGCTGGAGGCCAAGGCGCGCGGCTACGGCCCCGGCCGCTTCAGCTTCAACACCGGCGAAGGCCGCTGCCCGGGCTGCGAAGGGCAGGGCATGCGCACCATCGAGATGAGCTTCCTGCCCGACGTGAAGGTGCCCTGCGAGGTCTGCCACGGCGCGCGCTTCAACCCCGAGACGCTGGCCGTGACCTGGAAGGGCAAGAGCATCGGCGACGTGTTGCAGATGGAGGTGGACGAGGCGGTGGACTTCTTCGCCAGCATGCCCAACATCAGCCACCCGCTGCAGCTGCTCAAGGACGTGGGCCTGGGCTACCTCACGCTGGGCCAGCCCAGCCCGACGCTCAGCGGCGGCGAGGCGCAGCGCATCAAGCTGGTGACCGAACTCAGCAAGGTGCGCGACGACGTCACGCGCCGGGGCCAGAAGCCACCGCACACGCTCTACGTGCTCGACGAGCCCACGGTGGGCCTGCACATGGCCGACGTGGAGAAGCTGATTCGCGTGCTGCACCGCCTGGTGGACGGCGGCCACAGCGTGGTGGTGATCGAGCACGACCTGGACGTGATGGCCGAGGCCGACTGGATCATCGACCTGGGCCCCGAGGGTGGCAACGGCGGGGGCCGCATCGTGGCCGCCGCGCCACCCGACGAGGTGGTGCGCCTGGACACGCACACCGGGCGTGTGCTGGGGCCGGTGCTGGCCAGGACGTGATGCCCGAGGGCCAGGTCATCCACATCCACGCCGAGGCGCCGGCCAAGCCGGTTCTGGGCGCGCCGTGCAACGGCTGCGGGGTGTGTTGCCTGGCCGAGCCTTGTCCTTTGGGGCGGGTGATTTCGCGCAAGCGCGTGGGCGCGTGCGACGCGCTGCGCTGGGACGGCGCCTTGTCGGTCTACCGCTGTGGCGCCATCACCGACGCGCGGGGCGTGCTGGGCCCGCGCTGGCGCTGGGCGGCGCCGGTGTTCCAGCGGCTGGCGCGGCGCTGGATCGCGGCCGGCGTGGGGTGCGACGCGGCGTTGCAGGCCGAACGCGGCGGCTGAGCGCTCAGCGCGCGAGCAGCCAGACCACGCCCACCGCCAGCACGGCCAGGGCCCCCATCAGCAGGCGCGTGCGCTTGCGCAGCAGGTCCACGGCACCCACCAGGCGCGCGTTCTGCTCGGCCAGTTCGGTCAGGGTCTGCGCCATCTGGGCCTGCACCGCGGCCTGCTGGTCGATCAGCTGCCGCGCTTCGATCAGGCGGTTCTTGAGTTCCCCCAGGGTGGGCGGGGCGTCGCCCAGGTCCAGCGGCACCGGCGCGGTCGTGCCGGCGGGTGGCGCCTTCGAGCGGTCCAGCAGCTTGCGCGCGGCGTTGAGCACCGTGGGCGCGTGTTCGATCACGTCCCCCCAGGGGATCACTTTCAGGGCAACCAGCCAGGGAATGGCGATGAGGAGATCCTTTCTCTTGTCAGGTTAGGAGGCCCTCAGCCGCGTGGGGTTCCTTCAGATGGGGCCGAAACGGTCCGTCTCAACAGCCACCAGCCCAGGCCGGCGACCGACAGCAGCAGGGCCGGGAAGCCCAGCGTGGGCGCCCACTGCAGCGCGGCGGCGCCCAGCGCGGGCGCGAGCACCCCGCCCAGGGTGTAGGACAGCACCAGCACGGCGGTGCTGTTGACCAGGGTGATGCCTTCCTCGCGCGAGCCGATGTCGATCATCGCCAGCGTGTACAGACAACCGCCCGCGCCGCCCCAGAGGAAGGCCACGGGCGCGGCCAGCCAGGGCGTGCCGGCCACGAAGGGGATGACCAAGGTTGCGCAGCAGGGTGATCAGGGCGCAGACCCGCATGATCGCCAGGCGCGCGCGGTGGCCGTCGCCCCAGCGCTGCGCCGGGTGGTGGGCCATGCGGTCGGCCAGCACGCCGGCCGGCAGCATCATGAGCGCGCTGCCCAGGCCGCTGGCCGAGACCAGCAGCGCCGCCACGGTGGCGCCCAGGCCCAGCGCCAGGCCGTAGAGCGGCAGGATGGACGTGAGGCCGCTTTCGAAGAAACCGCCGACGAAGCCCACGGTCATGATCAGCGGATGGGCCAGCAGCGCGTGCCACACGCCCGACAGGCCCACCTTCGCGCTGTGCGCGTCGGCCGCGTCGGGCAGGCGCGGGATCAGCAGGCTCCAGACCAGGCCGATGGCCATGAAGCCGAGCGCGATCCACAGGGCCGCGTCGCTGTCGGCGCCGACCCAGGCCAGCATGAGCGGGCCGACCACGAAGGTGATGCCCACCATGGTCTCGAAGATGCCCACGTAGCGCCCGCGCTGCCCGGGCGGCGAGAACTCGGCCACCACGGCCTCGGCCAGCACCCAGCGCAGGCCCGAGGCCATGCCGGCGGCGATCTTGAACACGAACCAGAGCCACAGCAGCGGCGTGAAGGCGAAGCCGGCGGTGGCGATCACCGGGATCAGCGCGGCCAGCCACAGCGTGGGCCGCCGGCCCAGGCGCTGCGTGATGGCCGAGGCGAACGGCGTCATGAAGAACACGCCGAGCCAGCCGCTGGCGGCGAACACACCGGCCAGCGCGGTCGATTCGCCGCCGCCCTTGAGGCGCAACAGCAGCAGCGGCGTGAGCATGAAGTAGCCCACCAGCTCGAAGAAGGTGGAGCCGAAGATCGCGACCAGGCCGAGCCGGGCCTGGGCGGGTGGGTGCTCCGGCAGGGGGCCGGTGGGCGGCAGCGGGTGTTCGCTCATGCGCCCGCGGCCCGCGCGCCCAGCACCGCGTCGGCCACCTCGGTGAAGCCCGCGCCGCGCTCGCCCGCGGCCACGTAGCGCGGGTGTTGCGTGAGCGCGCCCCAGAAGCGCGCGACGTTCGCCACGCCCACGCTGTGCGGGAAATGGCCGAACATGCGCGCGTCGTTGGTCGAGTCGCCGACATAGACCCAGCGGTCGAGTTCGTCGTCGAGCGAGCGGCCCAGGCGCGATCGCACGATCCAGCGCGCACCGGCCAGCTTGTCGTGCTCGCCGATCCAGCCGTTGATGTGGATGGAGCTCACGGTGGCGTTGAGGCCCTCGCTTTTCATGAGTTGCACCACCGTGGCGATGTCGGCTTCGCTCAGGTGGGCGAACTCGCTGTGGTCGATCGCGATGTCGGTCTCGCGCCCCGGGCTGTCGGTGGCCAGGCGGGCCTGCGGCAGCTCGGCCAGCACGCGCCGCGCGGTGGCCTGCAGCTTCGCGAAATGGGCGGCGCGCGTGGCCGCGTCCTGCAGGTAGTCGCGCCTGAGTTCGCCCGAGTCGCCGCGCCACAGCGCCACGGCGCCGTTCTCGGCCACGATGGCGTCCACCGGCCAGGCCAGCGCGAAGGCCTCGCTCCAGCCGGCGGGCCGGCCCGTGATGGCGAACACCGGCAGGCCGGCGGTGCGCAGGCGGTGCAAGGCGTCCAGGGCATCGGGGGTGATCGCGCCCTCGGTCGTGAGGGTGTCGTCGATGTCGGTCAGCACGCCGTGGATGCGGGCGCGGTCCGTGGCGGGCCAGAGGGTGAGGGGATTCATGCGCATGGAAGGCGGGCAGTGTCGCACAGGGCCCCGGGCGCCGCAGGTGCCACCGGCGACGCGCGGCAGGGGGCAGATCGAGGCCGCTGCGGTAGAATCGCGCGATCCGAGGAGCGTTGCAGCGCCCCCACTGAACACTTCAGCAGCGGGGCGTGAGGCTCGGACCATCCATGCAACGACGCTCATCCACATCCCGTGCGATGAGTTCTTTTTGACTCAATGCCAGATGTGGTTTGTCCATCCTTTCCGGAGCGAACCATGAATGCACGTCTGAACAACCCGACCGCCGACAGCGCGATCGCCGACCTTTCCCTGGCCGAGTGGGGCCGCAAGGAAATCCGCATCGCGGAAACCGAAATGCCCGGCCTGATGGCCATCCGCGAGGAATTCGCCGCCGCCAAGCCGCTCAAGGGCGCGCGCATCACCGGCAGCATCCACATGACGATCCAGACCGCGGTGCTGGTCGAAACCCTGCAGGCCCTGGGCGCGAGCGTGCGCTGGGCTTCGTGCAACATCTTCTCCACGCAAGACCACGCCGCCGCCGCGCTGGTCGCGCAGGGCACGCCGGTGTTCGCGCACAAGGGCGAGACCCTGGCCGAGTACTGGGATTTCACCCACCGCATCTTTGAGTTCGGCGCCGCCGGCACGGAAGGCGAAGGCCCCAACATGATCCTGGACGACGGCGGCGACGCCACGCTACTGATGATCCTGGGCCAGAAGGCCGAGAAGGACCTTTCGGTCATCAGCAAGCCGACCAGCGAAGAAGAAACCTGCCTGTTCGCCGCCATCAAGGCCAAGCTCGCGCAGGACCCGACCTGGTACACCCGCAAGGCCAGCCAGATCATCGGCGTGACCGAAGAGACCACCACCGGCGTGCACCGCCTCAAGGAAATGAGCGTCAAGGGCACGCTGCCGTTCCGCGCCATCAACGTGAACGATTCGGTGACCAAGAGCAAGTTCGACAACCTGTACGGCTGCCGCGAATCGCTGGTCGACGGCATCAAGCGCGCCACCGACGTGATGATCGCCGGCAAGGTCGCCGTGGTCGCCGGCTACGGTGACGTGGGCAAGGGTTCGGCCCAGGCGCTGCGCGCGCTGTCGGCCCAGGTGTGGGTGACCGAGATCGACCCCATCAACGCCCTGCAGGCCGCGATGGAAGGCTACAAGGTCGTGACCATGGAGTACGCCGCCGACAAGGCCGACATCTTCGTGACCACCACCGGCAACAAATCCATCATCACGCACGACCACATGGCCGCGATGAAGGACCAGGCCATCGTCTGCAACATCGGCCACTTCGACAACGAGATCGACATCGCCTCGATCGAGAAGTACGAATGGGAAGAGATCAAGCCGCAGGTCGACCACGTCAAGTTCCCCGACGGCAAGAAGATCATCCTGCTGGCCAAGGGCCGCCTGGTGAACCTGGGCTGCGGCACCGGCCACCCCAGCTTCGTGATGTCGAGCTCGTTCGCGAACCAGACCATCGCCCAGATCGAGCTGTTCACGCAGCCGAAGAAGTACGAAGTGGGCCAGGTCTACGTGCTGCCCAAGCACCTGGACGAGAAGGTCGCGCGCCTGCACCTGAAGAAGGTCGGCGCCATGCTGACCGAGCTGACCGACGAGCAGGCCGCCTACATCGGCGTGAGCAAGGCCGGCCCGTACAAGCCGGACACCTACCGGTATTGATCGCGCCCATGCGGGCCGACCAGCTGCTCGTCGAGCGCGGCCTGGCCGCCACCCGTTCGCAGGCCCAGCGGCTCATCGCCGCGGGCGTGCAATGGCGTGCGCCGGGTGGCGACTGGACAGCGGTCACCAAGAACGGCGAGGAGCTGCGCGACGCGGCCGAGCTGCGCCTGCTGGACACGGCGGAGACGCGCTATGTGTCGCGCGGCGGCCTCAAGCTGGAAGGCGCGCTGCGCCACACCGGCCTGGACGTGAGCGGCCTGCGCTGCCTCGATGTGGGGCAGAGCAGCGGCGGTTTCACCGACTGCCTGTTGCAGCGGGGCGCGGCGCGGGTCATGGGGGTGGACGTGGGCCAGGGCCAGCTGCACCCGCAGCTCAAGGGCGATCCGCGCGTGATCTGCATTGAAAAATGCAACGCGCGCGATCTCTCGGCCCAGGCGCTGCAGGACGCGGGTGGCGCGCCGCCGTTCGATCTGATCGTGGGCGACCTGTCGTTCATCTCGCAGACCCTGGTGTGGCCGGCCCTGGTGCCGCTGCTGGCGCCGGGCGGGCAGATGCTGATGCTGGTCAAGCCGCAGTTCGAGCTGCAGCCCGGGCACATCGGCAAGGGCGGTCTGGTGAAGGACGCGGCGAGTTACGCCATCGTGCGCGATCGCATCGCGCAGGCCTGCGAAGAGCAGGGCCTGCGGATGCGCGACTACGTCGAGAGCGCGATCACCGGGGGTGACGGCAACCGCGAGTTTTTTGTGTATGCGAGCAAGTGATGTAAGGAGGGGGCCGTGAGTCTTCCCATCAGCCTGGAATTTTTCCCGACCAAGACGCCCGAAGGCGCGGTCAAGCTGCGCGCGGTGCGCCAGCAGCTCTACGCGCTCAA
The DNA here is from genome assembly GCF_042697355.1 of Hydrogenophaga sp. UC242_50. Classification (NCBI taxonomy): domain Bacteria; kingdom Pseudomonadati; phylum Pseudomonadota; class Betaproteobacteria; order Burkholderiales; family Comamonadaceae; genus Hydrogenophaga; species Hydrogenophaga sp. UC242_50. Next base: position 168,697 of record NZ_CP170553.1, on the reverse strand, counting down.
GCCCGAGTTCTGCTCGGTGACCTTTGGCGCCGGTGGCTCCACGCAGGACGGCACGCTGCAGGCCGTGACCGAGATCATGGGCGAGGGCTGCCCCGCCGCGCCGCACCTGAGCTGCATCGGCCAGTCGAGCGCGAGCATCCGCGAGCGCCTGGCGGCCTACGCGGCCGCTGGCATCCGCCGCATCGTGGCCCTGCGCGGTGACCTGCCCAGCGGCTACGGTGTGGGTGGCGAGTTCCGCTACGCCAGCGACCTGGTGGCCTTCGTGCGCGCCGAGACCGGTGACCGATTCCACATCGAGGTGGCGGCCTACCCGGAAACGCACCCGCAGGCCCGCTCGCCCGAGGCCGACCTCGAGGCCTTCGCGGCCAAGGTGAAGGCCGGTGCCGATTCGGGCATCACGCAGTACTTCTTCAATGCCGATGCCTACTTCCGCTACCGCGACGAGCTGCAGCGCGTGGGCGTGGACGTGCCGGTGGTGCCGGGCATCATGCCCATCACCAGCTCCACGCAGCTGATGCGCTTCTCCGACGCCTGCGGCGCCGAGATCCCGCGCTGGATCCGCATGCGCCTGCAGGCCTTCGGCGACGACACCGCGTCCATCAAGTCCTTCGGCCTGGACGTGGTGACCGACCTGTGCGACCGCCTGCGCGGCGGCGGCGTGCCGGGGCTGCACTTCTACACCATGAACCAGAGCGGGGCCACGACGGACATCGTCCAGCGCCTCGGTCTTGCATGAGCCTCAAGCCCGCGGTCACGCTGGCGCTGGCCACCTTGTTGTGGCTCGGCGGCTGCGCGACGCGAGCGCCGGACATGCCCGACCTGGGCAGCGTGCCCGATGCCTCGGCCGACGACACCGACACCCCGGACGCCAGCGAGAGCGTCATCGCGCGGGGCCTGGCGTCCTGGTACGGCGAGCCTTTCCACGGCCGGCGCACCGCCAGCGGCGAGGTCTACGACATGAACGAACTCACCGCGGCCCACAAGACCCTGCCGTTCGGCACCCGCGTGCGCGTGCGCCACGCCCGCACGGGCAAGGAGGTGACGGTGCGCATCAACGACCGCGGCCCGCACGTGCCGGGCCGCATCATCGACCTCAGCCGCGCGGCCGCGTCGGCGCTGGGCATCGTGCAGGGCGGCGTCGGCCGGGTCGTGCTGTTGCGCGACTGACGCGCGTGGCTTGACCTGCGTCAAGCAACCCGCACCAGCGGGGCCAGGTCTCCGGCCGGTTTGACGTGGCGCAACGCCGCGCCACGCACGGTCTTCTGTAATGGACGCGGGGATTCTCCCGAGTCAACGCAACACAGAAGACCATCATGAATACGCACCACTTCGCCCTGGCCGCCCTCGCGTCCACCTGCCTGCTCGCCTCGGGCGCCGCCCTGGCGCAGGACGACTTCCAGGCCGGCAGCGTGCTCGTGCGCGCCCGCGCCGTGCACCTGGACAGCGCCGACAAGGACGGCACCGGCCTGGGCCTGGCCATGAACAACAAGGGCTTGCCCGAAGTCGACGTGAGCTACTTCTTCAGCAAGCACCTCGCGGCCGAGCTCATCCTCACGGTGCCGCAGAAACACACCCTCACGTCCAACGGCGCGGCCATCGGCACGCTGCGCCACCTGCCACCCACGCTGACCGTGCAGTACCACTTCGACGCGCCCGGCTTCAAGCCCTACGTGGGCGCGGGCCTCAACTACACGCGCTTCAGCTCGGTGCACCTGCTGGGCGGCGCGGCCGACGTGAAGCGCCACAGCTTCGGCCCGGCGCTGCAGGTGGGGGTGGACATTCCGCTGAGCAAGCAGCTCTACCTGAACGTGGACGTGAAGAAGGTCTTCATCAAGACCGACGTGAGCGCCGGTGGCGCGAAGATCGGCCAGTTCAAGGCCGACCCCGTGCTGGTCGGCGTGGGCCTGGGCTGGCGCTTCTGAGCGACAGCTTCAGCGCTCGTCGTAGCTCACCACCACGCGGTCGGTGGTGGGCCGCGCCTGGCAGCTCAGCACGAAGCCCTTGTCGGTTTCCCAGGGCTCGAGCGTGAAGTTCTTGTCCATCTGCACCGCGCCTTCCATCACCTTGGCGCGGCAGGTGCAGCACACGCCGCCCCGGCACGACCAGGGCAGGTCCAGTCCGGCGTTCAGGGCCACGTCGAGCACGCGCTCGTCGCGGTTCATGCGCAACTGGTGCGGCTTGCCATCGAGCACCACGGTGAGCGCGACCTCGCCCTCGGCGCGCACGGCCGGCTGGCCGAGCACGGCAGCCCGGCGCTGCGCGGCGGGCAAGGCCTCCAGCGTGGGCGAGGTGAAGCGCTCGGTGTGCACGCGGTCGGGGCGCACGCCCGCATCGAGCAAGGCCTTTTCCGTCGCCTCGATCATGGCCTCGGGGCCGCAGATGAAGACCTCGTCCATGCTGCCCACGGGCAGCAGGGTGTCGATCAGGGCGCGCACCTTGTCGGCGTCGATGCGGCCTTCGAGCAGCGGCACTTCCTGCGCCTGGCGCGAGAGGATGTGAATCAGCGTGAGGCGGTCCGCGTAGCGGTCCTTCAGATCCTGCAGCGACTCGTTGAACATCACGCTGCCCATGCGGCGGTTGCCGTACACGAGGGTGAACTTCGAGGCGGGCGACTCCTCCAGCGTGCTGGCGATGAGCGAGAGGATGGGCGTGATGCCCGAGCCGGCCGCGAAGCCCACGCGGTGCACCGCGCGCGGCTTGTGCACGGTGAAGCGGCCGTCGGGCGGCATCGCCTTGAGCGTGTCGCCGGCCTTCAGGGCGGTCGCGGCCCAGTTGGAGAACACGCCGCCGTCCACGGGGCGGATGCCCAGCGTGAGTTCACCGCGCTGCGTGAGCAGGCTGCGCGGGCTGCTGATGGAGTAGCTGCGCCGCACGTCCTGGCCGTCGATGGTGGCGCGCACGGTGAGGAACTGGCCGGGCTCGAACGCGAAGGTGGCGCGCTGCTCGGGTGGGATCGCGAAGGTGATCGCCACCGCGCCGGCGGCCTCGGGGCTGATGCGGGCGATCGGGAGTTCGTGGAAGCGGGCGGCGGTGGACATGGCGTCAATAAGGCTTGAAGTAGTCGAACGGTTCCAGGCAGTCGAGGCAGCGGTACATCGCCTTGCAGGCGGTGGAGCCGAAGGGCGAGGTCTCGGTGGTGTGGGTCGAGCCACACTGCGGACAGGGCACGGTCTCGCGGCGCAGGGCCTGGCGCGAGAACTTCAGCGGCGCGGCGGAGGCCGGCGGCTCGCTGCCGCATTGTGGTGGCGCGATGCCGTAGGCGCGCAGCTTCTCGCGCGCGGCCTCGCTCATCCAGTCGGTGGTCCAGGCCGGCGCGAGCTGCGTGACCACGCGCGCGGTGAGGCCCGCGTTCGCCAGCGCGGCGCGCACGTCGTCCTCGATCTGGCCCATGGCCGGGCAGCCGCTGTAGGTCGGCGTGATCACCACCTCGGGAACACCGTCCGAGCCGGTGCGCACGCCGCGCAGGATGCCGAGCTCGCTCAGGCTGACCACCGGGATTTCCGGGTCGGCCAGGCCGGCGAGCGCGTCATGGATTTCGGTGTGCATGGTGGGCGCTCACCACACGGCCTGCGGATGCGTGCGTGCCAGGCTCTGCATCTCGGCGAGCAGAAACCCCATGTGCTCGGAGTGCACGCCGTGTTTGCCCTGCGGCACATGACCCTGCACGGCGGGGCGCTGCAGCGTGGCCTCGTTCAGCGTGTCGTCCACCAGCGCGTCCCAGTCGGCCTGCAGGCCGGCCGCGTCGACGCCGGTGCCGTTGTGCACCGCGGCGGTTTCGGCCTCGCTGCCGATCCAGAACTCCTGGCAGTAGGGCAGCAGGTGCTGCAGCGCGGCCTGCGCGCGGGCGTGCGATTCGTCGGTGCCATCGCCGAAGCGCACCAGCCAGTCGCTGGCGTGGCGCAGGTGGTAGCGCACCTCCTTCAGCGACTTGGCCGCGATGGCGGCGAGCTGCGCATCGGCCGAGGTCTGCAGCCGGTCCCACACCAGCACCATGAGCGCGCTGTAGAGGAAGTTGCGCGCGAGGGTGGTCGCGTAGTCGCGGTCGCCGGACGCGGTGCTGGCCAGCGGGCCGCTGTGCGGCAGCTCCAGCAGCGTGAGGTTGCGGAACTCGTGCGTGTCGCGGAAGTAGGCCAGTGTGTCCTCGGTCACCGCGCCGTGGGTGCGCGCACCCTGCAGGTGGGCGAAGCGCTGCGCCTGGGCCGGGTCGGCGTTGATCAGCGTGGCCGCGTGCTGGTAGAGCAGGCGGGCCTGGCCGAGCAGGTCCAGGCTGTTGTTGGCCAGCGCGAGGTCTTCTTCGAGGATGGGCCCGTGGCCGCACCATTCGGCGTTGCGCTGGCCCAGCACCAGCGCGTTGTCGGCCAGGTGCAGCAGGTAGTCGATCGGTGCCGTGCCGCTCATCACATGTGCCCCACTTTGTCGGGGATCTCGTAGAAGGTGGGATGGCGGTACACCTTGTCGGCGGCCGGGTCGAAGAAGCTGTCCTTGCTGTCGGGCTCGCTGGCCGTGATGCCGCTGCTTTGCACGACCCAGATGCTCACGCCTTCCTGGCGCCGCGTGTACACGTCGCGCGCCAGGTGCAGCGCGTGCTGGGCGTCGCTGGCGTGCAGGCTGCCGCAGTGCTTGTGCTCCAGGCCCTGCTTGCTGCGCACGAAGACCTCCCAGAGAGGCCATTCCTTCAAGGTGGTGGTGTTCATGCGGCCTCCTTCATGGCACGTTGCTGTTGTTTGCGGGCGTGGGCGAGGGCGGCTTCGCGCACCCAGGCGCCGTCGTTCCAGGCCTTCACGCGGGTGGCCAGGCGTTCCTTGTTGCACGGGCCGTCGCCGTTGACCACGGCCCAGAACTCGTCCCAGTCGATCTGGCCGTAGTCGTGGTGGCCGCGTGCCTCGTTCCACTTCAGCGCCGGATCGGGCAGGGTGACGCCCAGCACCTCGGCCTGCGGCACGGTCGCATCCACGAACTTCTGGCGCAGGTCGTCGTTGCTGATGCGCTTGATGCCCCAGCGCATGCCCTGCACGCTGTTGGGGCTGTCGGCGTCGGGCGGGCCGAACATCGCCAGGCACTTCCACCACCAGCGGTTCACCGCGTCCTGCACCATGGCCTTCTGCTCGGCCGTGCCCTGCATCATGGTCATCAACGACTCGAAGCCCTGGCGCTGGTGGAAGCTTTCTTCCTTGCAGACCCGGATCATGGCGCGCGCATAGGGCCCGAAGCTGCAGCGGCACAGCGGGATCTGGTTCATGATCGCCGCGCCGTCCACCAGCCAGCCGACCACGCCCACGTCGGCCCAGGTCAGCGTGGGGTAGTTGAAGATGGAGCTGTACTTGGCCTTGCCGCTGTGCAGCGCGTCGAACATCTGGTCGCGGCTGGTGCCCAGCGTCTCGGCCGCGCTGTAGAGGTACAGGCCGTGGCCGCCTTCGTCCTGCACCTTGGCCACCAGGATCGCCTTGCGTTTGAGGCTGGGCGCGCGCGAGATCCAGTTGCCCTCGGGCAGCATGCCCACGATCTCGCTGTGCGCGTGCTGGCTGATCTGCCGCACCAGCGTCTTTCGGTAGGCGTCGGGCATCCAGTCGCGCGGCTCGATCTTGCCGTCGGCGTCGATCACGGCGTCGAAGTGCGCCTGCAGGGCGGTGTCATGGGGCACGGCCTTGAGCGGGGTGCCGGATTGGGCGTCGGCGTCGGGCACATTGAAGGACTGGGTGTACATGCGGAATCTCCTGCGCAGTGGGGGTGCGGATCGCAGTATAGCCAATTAGCCGACCGATCGGTCGGCTAATTTTGCAACGCCCGCCCAACGGTTTTCGGAACGGCGGCGCTGCCTGGCCGAGGAGCGGTCGTCTTCTACATCCGCTTACCTTACTCCGTCGGCCCGACCCTAGAGTGGAGCGCATGCAACACCTGTCTCTTCCTGATGAACAACGACTCGCTGGTGTGGGCTTGATCCTGGGGGCCCTGCTGACCTTGACCGCCTGCGGCGGTGGTGGGGGGCGGTGGCGGCGACGCGGGCGCCAGCGGCGGGGCCGATGCGACGATCGGCGTGCCCTCACCGCCGAACAGCGCGGGCGGCGCCGGCTCGGGCAGCGGCGGTTCGACGCTGGTCGCCCTGGACGCCAGCACCAGCTGCAACCTGCCCGACTTCCGCAACAGCTTGCTGCAACAGATCAACGCGGCGCGGGCCGTGGCGCGCAGCTGCGGCGGCACCGCGATGCCGGCGGTCGCGCCACTGGCCTGGAACGACGCGCTGTTCTCCGCCGCCGCGCGGCATTCGACCGACATGGCCGTCAACAACTACTTTTCCCACACCGGGCTGGACGGCCGCACGGCCTCCCAGCGCATCGCCGCCGAAGGTTATGCGTGGTCGTGGGTGGGGGAAAACATCGCGGCGGGGCAGACCTCGGTCTCGACCGTGATGAGCGGCTGGCTCGCCAGCGCCGGCCACTGCGCCAACATCATGCGCGCCGAGTACCAGCACGTGGGTGTGAGCTGCGTGCAGCGCAGCGGCACCACCTACGGCCGCTACTGGACCATGACCCTGGCCCGGCCACGCTGAATCCGGCGTTCAGCCGCCCGATTCGAGCGCCTGGGATTTGCCGCGTCCCCGGCCCAGGTGGACCAGCAGCTGCGGCAAGGCGGCCTGCAGCGTGCCCTTGAGGGTGTGCGGCGGGTTGATCACGAACATGCCGCTGGCGGTGAGGCCCGGCCGGTCGTCGGGACCGTGGGTCGGGTCCTGGCCGATGGCCAGCGTGGCGTTCAGCCAGGGTTTCTGGGCCTGGTTCGACAGGGTGCGCAGGCGGCGCGGCAGATCGTGCGCCTCGGGGCGCGGAATCACCGGGTACCAGACCAGGTAGGTGCCGGTTGGGAAACGCCGGATGAGCTCTTGTATGCAGGCGCTCACTTTTCCGTAATCGCTCTTGATCTCATAGCTCGGATCGATCAACACCATGGCCCGTTTGGAGCCGGTGGCTGAGGGCGGCGGCGGCAGCAGGGGCTTCACGCCCTCGAAACCGTCCTCGCGCACCACCGCGATCTGGCGGCCGGCTTCGAGCTGGGCGATGTTGGCGGACAGGGTGCGGCTGTCGGTCGGGTGCAGCTCGAAGAGCTTGAGCCGGTCGCGCGATTCGGCGCGCAGCAGCTGGTGCATGACGAACGGCGAGCCGGGATAGACCCGCAACGCGCCCGACGGGTTGAAGCTGGCGACCAGATCGAGGTAGTCGTCGATGGCGGGCGCCACGGCCTCGGTCGACGGCCCGTCGGCCGCGCGCAGCGCGCCCATGAGCTTGACGACGCCGTCCTTGGCCTCGCCCCCGGTCTCGGTGTAGTCGCCGTCGAGCCGGTACAGGCCCGCGCCCGCGTGGGTGTCGATCAGCGTCAGACCCGCCTCCTTCTGCATCAGGTGGCGCAGCGTGGCGATGAGGGTGATGTGCTTGAGCACGTCGGCGTGGTTGCCGGCGTGGAAGGCGTGTCGGTAGCTGAACATGCCCTGATGGTAGCCGTTTGCCCTCTGCGCCCGACCATCGGGGACGGGCGGTTTGCCATCCGGGGCCGGAATTTCGTACAATCGAGGGCTTCGCAGCGATTTGCTGGCTCCGCGGCGAAGCATTCAAAACCCACCTAAGAGCGTTCCGACAGAGAACGACCGACCGTGGAAAAGAGCCGCCAAACCAACTCTTCAAGAGAAAACTCATGACCAAAACGTTCAGCGCCAAACCCGCTGACGTGACGCACGAGTGGTTTGTGATTGACGCGACCGACAAGGTCCTCGGACGAGTAGCCAGTGAAGTTGCTCTCCGTTTGCGCGGCAAACACAAGGCCATTTACACGCCTCACGTCGATACCGGTGACTTCATCGTCATCATCAACGCAGCCAAACTCCGCGTCACGGGCAACAAGGCCCTCGACAAGGTGTACTACCGTCACTCGGGTTTCCCGGGCGGTATCTATGGCACCAACTTCCGCGACATGCAGGCCAAGCACCCTGGCCGCGCGCTCGAGAAGGCCGTCAAGGGCATGCTGCCCAAGGGCCCGCTCGGCTACGCCATGATCAAGAAGCTCAAGGTGTACGGCGGTGCAGAGCACCCGCACACCGCCCAACAGCCGCAAGTGCTGGAACTCTAAAGGAGCCTTGAGATGATTGGTGAATGGAACAACGGAACCGGCCGTCGCAAATCCAGCGTCGCCCGCGTGTTTCTGAAAAAAGGCAGCGGCAAGATCACGGTCAACGGCAAGGACATCCAGGCCTACTTCGGCCGTGAGACCTCGATCATGATCGCCAAGCAGCCCCTGGTGCTGACCAACCACGCCGAGACCTTCGACGTGCAGGTCAACGTGCACGGTGGTGGCGAATCCGGTCAGGCCGGTGCCGTGCGCCACGGCATCACCCGCGCCTTGATCGACTACGACGCGACGCTCAAGTCGGGTCTGTCGCAAGCCGGCTTCGTGACGCGCGACGCCCGCGAAGTGGAACGGAAAAAGGTCGGTCTGCGCTCCGCGCGCCGCCGCAAGCAGTTCAGCAAGCGCTAAGCACGCTGTCCATGCCCCAGAAACCGCCTGCAAGTTCAAACTTGGGGCGGTTTTTGCTTTCTAGGGCTTGGTTGCGTTTGCTTGCAGTTGGAGAGGTTTGAATGCGTTTTCGCCTGTTGCGGAGAAGGCTGACGGTCAGTGCGCCCCGGGTCTCGGTGCGCAGCAGCCTGCCGTGGCCTTTCCGCTGGGTGCTGGGCGCACTGGTGCTGGGGTTTTCGGGCGCGCTGGCGGTCTGGGCCTTCGAGTTCGGCAAGGACATCGCCGGGCTGGACCGCAATGCCCAGCAGGAGCTTGCGCAACTGCGCCGCGAGGTGCAGATCCTGCGCACCGACCTGAGCGAGGCCCAGTCGGTGGCGCAACACCTCGGACAGCCTGCTGATCGCCGAGCGCAGCACCCAGGAACAGCTGACGATGCAGATCCGGCAACTGCAGGCCGACAACGAGCTGCTGCGCAGCGACCTGGGCTTCTTCGAGCGCCTGATCCCCGGCTCCGGCAACGATTCGCTGAGCATCCGCGGCCTGCAGGCCGAGCGCCTGTCGCCCACCCAGCTCAAATGGCAGGTGCTCATGATCCAGGCCAGCAAGAACGCGCCCGACTTCAAGGGTGCGCTGGAGGTCACGCTCACCGGCACGCTGGCGGGCAAGCCCTGGGTCGCCAAGTCCGCGCCCGCGCCGCAGCCGGTGCTGATCAAGGGCTACCTGCGCATGGAAGGCGTGGTGGACGTGCCCGCGCAGGCCGTGGTAGAAAATGTGACGGCCAAGATCCTGCAGGGCAGTTCGGTCAGGTCCATGCAATCCTTCAACCTGTAACCATCGCGGTCCACCGTCGGGAGAGAGCCTCATGTTTGCCAAGAAAAAACAACCCCCCATCAAGAGCCTCATCGCCCAGGGCACCCGCATCGAAGGCAATGTGTTCTTCCACGACGGTCTGCGCATCGACGGCGAGGTGATCGGCGACCTGCGCGCCAGCGACGAGAAGCCCAGCATCCTCGTGGTCAGCGAAGTGCGCACCGTGACGGGGCAGATCCATGCCGATCACGTGATCATCAATGGCAACGTCAAGGGCCCGGTGCTCGCGTTCGAATTGCTGGAGTTGCAGCCCAAGGCCCACATCGAGGGCGATGTGTCCTACAAGGCGCTTGAAATGCACCAGGGCGCCACCATTTCCGGTCAGCTCAAGCCCATGGTCGGCGGGATCGAGGACAAACCCACACTGAAGCTGGCGGCAAACAACGGGTGAGCACATACCCGAGCGATTTGATTTAGTATCACTCGGACATGCGGGTGTACCGCACCCACCCCACATTTCCGTCAAGAGGTATCCCATGAGCGCAGTCGCCGAAAACATCCAGACCGACATGCCGGCACCGCTGGTCTTCACCGACAGCGCGGCGGCCAAGGTGGCCGAGCTGGTGGCCGAAGAGGGCAATCCCGATCTCAAGCTGCGCGTGTTCGTGCAGGGTGGGGGTTGCTCGGGTTTCCAGTACGGCTTCACCTTCGACGAAATCGTCAACGAAGACGACACCACCATGACCAAGAACGGTGTCTCCCTGCTGATCGACGCGATGAGCTACCAGTACCTGGTCGGCGCCGAGATCGACTACAAGGAAGACCTCGAAGGCGCGCAATTCGTGATCAAGAACCCCAACGCCACCACCACCTGCGGTTGCGGTTCGAGCTTCAGCGTCTGACCGACGGCGTTTTCTCGCCGCAACGAAAAAGGGAGCCGCTGGCTCCCTTTTTTGTTGGGTGTCGAGACCGGGTCGCTTACTGGGCGTTCGCCTGCTGGATGCTGGCGGCGGCATTGAGCTGCATGCGCTGCAGCTGGGCCACGGCGTCGAAACGCTGGCGCAGGGCGGCCGGCACGGGGATGGACTCGCTCTGGCGCGCGATGGCCAGGGGATCCACGTGCACGCCGTTGTCGCGGAACTCCAGGTGCAGGTGCGGGCCGGTGGAGGCGCCCGTGGTGCCGACGGCACCGATGAAGTCACCCTGGTTCACGCGCTGGCCCTTGCGCACGCCGATGCGGCTCAGGTGGGCGTAGACGGTGACCTGGTTGCTGCGGTGCTTGATGTAGATGACATTGCCATAGCCGCGCTGTTCGCCCGCGAACTCGACCGTGCCGTCGCCGATGGTGCGCACCGGCGTGCCGGTGGGGGCGGCGTAGTCCACGCCCATGTGGGCCTTGCGACCGCCCGTGATGGGGTGAAAGCGCATGCCGTAGCCGCTGCTCACGCGCGAGAACTCCAGCGGGGAGGCCAGGTAGAAGCGGCGCGAGCTCTGGCCGTCGAAACCGTAGTAGCCGCCTTTGTGGCCCGCTTCTTCGAACCAGACGGCCTGGTGTTCCTTGCCTTCGTTGACGAACTCGGCGCTCAGGATCCGGCCGGTGCGCAGGCTCTCGCCATCGGCTTCCAGGCTTTCGTAGACCACGTTGAAGCGGTCACCTTGGCGCAGGTCGCGGCGGAAGTCGATGCTGCTGGAGAACATCTCGGCCAGCTGGATGGCGACCGGGTCGGGGATGCCGGCCGCGTCGGTGGCGGCGAACAGCGAGCTGCGGATCACGCCGCTGGCCAGCCGGGACGAGGCGGTCAGCGCGCCTTGTTCCAGGCGCGAGCCGAGCGCGCCCTGGGCATCCTTTTCGACCACGAGGCGGGTGAAGCTGCGTTCGTCGGCGGAGAGCCAGCGCGCGGTCAGGCGCAGCAGTTCCTGTTTCTCGGTGGCTTCGACGCTCACCAGGCGGCCGGCACGGCCCAGCAGCTGGCGCGCGATGGCGTCGTTGCGCAGGAAGGTCTGGGCTTGCGAATCGGTCACGCCCATGCGCTGCAGCAGGCTCTGGGCGGTGTCGTCGCGGCGGGTGGTCTCGCTGCGGAACAACACCAGCGGCGCGGCGGGCTGGGCCGCGAGGAGGCTGTGGATGTCTTGCTGCGTGGGGGCGTCGAGGGCTTCGACGACCTGGCGCACGGGCAGGTCGGCGGCGTCGGGGGCCAGCGGCGCGATGCCGAAGGCGGTGACGCCCGTGCCCAGCAGCAGCACACCGAGGCCGCCCATGATGCGTCGGGGATGCCGGGCGAGGCTTTGGCTCGTGGCATCAGCGAGGCTGGCCAGCGTGTGAAGTAGCGAACGGGTCAAAATCGTTGTTTCCGGTAAGGCCGGCCCCGGTGGTTGGGGCCGCGCGCACAAAAAAAAGAGCGGTTGAGGCGGAACAAGTTCACTCAAGCGCTCATGCGGTGACGAACTGGCTTGATATCGTGCAAAAAGCGGGCCAACTAAAATCCGTCATTCGCGCCCGGTATTTTAGCCAGCGTACCGTCCTTCGCATCTGAAAAAACCCCTATGACCGCCTCCAGAAACGACGCCGAAAGTTCTCAGAAATCCGTGCCACTGACGGACGGTGTCCAGGAAGCCCTCAGCGTCACGCTGCGGGGGTGCGAAGAATTGATACCTCAGGCCGACTGGGTCAAAAAATTGTCACAGTCGGAAACCACCGGCCGGCCGCTGCGCATCAAGCTGGGGCTGGACCCCACGGCGCCCGACATCCACATCGGCCACACGGTGGTGCTGAACAAGATGCGCCAGCTGCAGGACCTGGGGCATCAGGTGATCTTCCTGATCGGGGACTTCACGAGCCTGATCGGCGACCCCTCGGGCCGCAACAACACGCGCCCGCCGCTGACCCCGGAGCAGATCAAGGCGAACGCCGAGACCTACTACAAGCAGGCCAGCCTGGTGCTGGACCCGGCGCGCACCGAGATCCGCTACAACAGCGAGTGGAGCCTGCCGCTGGGCTCGATGGGCATGATCCAGCTGGCGGCCAAGTACACGGTGGCGCGCATGATGGAGCGCAACGATTTCCACGACCGTTTCAAGGCCGGCACGCCGATCAGCGTGCACGAGTTCCTGTACCCGCTGATGCAGGGTTACGACTCGGTGGCGCTGCAGAGCGATCTGGAGTTGGGCGGCACGGACCAGAAGTTCAACCTGCTGATGGGCCGCCATCTGCAGGCCGAGTACGGCCAGGAGCCGCAGTGCATCCTGACCATGCCGCTGCTCGAAGGGCTGGACGGCGTGGACAAGATGTCCAAGAGCAAGAACAACTACATCGGCATCACCGAGGATGCGAATTCGATGTTCGCGAAAGTGCTGAGCATTTCGGACACGCTGATGTGGCGCTGGTACACGCTGTTGTCGTTCCAGTCGATGGCGCACATCGAGTCGCTGAAGCAGGCGATCGAGCAGGGCGCGAACCCCAAGGACGCGAAGGTGGCGCTGGCCAAGGAGATCACGACGCGTTTCCACAGCGCGGCGGCGGCGGAGGCGGCGGAGCAGGATTTCATCAACCGCAGCAAGGGCGGTGTGCCGGACGAGATTCCGGAGGTGTCGCTGTCGGGCGCGCCGCTGGGGATCGCACCGCTGCTGAAGTCAGCGGGTTTGGCGCCCTCCAACAGCGAAGCCAACCGTCTGATCGATGGTGGCGGTGTTCGTGTCGACGGCGCTGTCGTGAGCGACAAGGGCTTGAAGCTGCCTGCGGGGACCTTTGTGGTTCAGGTCGGGAAGCGGAAGTTTGCTCGCGTGACTTTGAGCTAAGACCTTTCCGTCTTCTACCTCGCGGGCTCGGGGGGCCCGGGCGCTCTGCTCCGCGGGTGTCCCCCGAACCGGCTTCGCCGGTTCTCCTCCTTTACCCCGCTGCGCAGAACGCCCAGGCCCCCCGAGCCGAAACAGGTTGGGGTTCGCTCTTTCGTTCTTTCGCGGGTGGTGTGCCTGAGTGCGTGGGGGTGGAGGGCGCAGCGACGTAAAGGAGGAGGGGCGGCGAAGCCGACCCGGGGGACAGTCGCGGAGCCCTCCGCCCCCACGCACTCAGGCCGAGAGAAGCAACCTGAAAGAAAGAGCGAAAGACTCAGCGAGCCCCAGCCTTCTCGAGCATCGCCACCATCGCCGAGTACCCGCGAGACCGCGCCAAAGCCAAAGGCGTCTGCCCCGAACGGTCCGCCAGCTGCAAACCGGCCCCCGCATCGATCAGCGCCTTGAGCGTGGCCTGGTGGCGCGCACCGCCGTCGCCCAACACGATGGACTCGATCGTCGCCGTCCAGTGCAGGTTGTTCACGTGGTCCAGCGGCGCACCGGCGGCAATCAGCTGGCGCACCACCCCGTCGTGGCCCAGGTGGGCCGCCGCGATCAAGGCCGTGCCGTCGTAGCGGCTGGTCGTCTGCTTCGCGCTCGCGCCCAGCTGCAACAACACCCGCAGCGTTTCCTCATCGTCCGCCACCGACGCGATCGTCACGGCGTCGTAACGGTCGTTCTCCAGCCGGTCGATGTCGGCACCCGCCTTCACCAGCGCGCGGATCGCCTCGCGCTGCCGCGCGAACGTGCGCCGCGTGCAAGGGCGTGCGGCCCCGCGCGTCGGTGGCATTGAGCGCCGCGCCACCGGCCACCAGGCGCGCGATCTTCGCGCTGTCGCCCTGGTGCGCCGCGGCGTGCAGGCCGCTGTAGGCCGCGACCTCGGAGGCACTGGGCCCCACCTGGGCCCAGACCGCCGACGCGGTGCTCGCCAACGCCACCAGCAGGCCGGTGATCAGCGCGCGGCGGCGTTTCATTTCAGCTGGTCCTTGACCTTGTCGAGCGCGGCGATGGCGCACTGCTCGTCCAGATGGCCGCCGGGCGCGCCGCCCACGCCCACGGCGCCGATCACTTCGTTGCCCACCTTCACCGGCACGCCGCCGCCGAGCAGCAGGTAGCCGGGGATGTCCGTCAGGTTGGCCGCGGCCGGGTTCTTCTGCGCGCCTTCCATGATGGCCAGCGTGTTGTTCTTCGCCGAGGCCGAGGTGAAGGCCTTCAGGCGGCTGGCTTCCAGCGTGTGCGGGCCGGCGTTGTCGGCGCGCATGACGGCGCGCACGCCACCGGCACGGTCCACCACCGTGGCCGCCACGTTATAGCCGGCGGTGCTGCAGGCCGCGACGGTGGCGCTGGCGATCTGGGTGGCGAGTTCGAGCGACATGTTCTTCTCCACGCGCACGCTCTGCGCGCTGGCCAGGGCGGCGGCGCTGAGGGAAACGGCGAGGAGGGACGCTTTGACGAAGGCTTGCATGGAGTTCTCCGGGTGTTGTGAAACGGTTCGATCAACCGTGGGAGAACTGTAAAAATCCGCGCCCGAAACGGCCATTCGGGCGCCTACGCGCGGCCCTCCGTAGAACTACGCAGTGCCGTTGCCGTTGCCGCCGCCCGGGCCGGCCGTGTCCTGGGCGTCCACCAGCGCGGCGTAGTGCCGGATCAGCTGCGCCAGCGAGGGCGCCTGCAGCTTGGCGAACAGGTTGGCGCGGTGGGTTTCCACCGTGCGCGGCGACAGGCCCAGCGCGCGGCCGATCTCCTTGTTGGTCAGGCCCTCGACGATCAGGCCCAGCACCTCGCGCTCGCGCTCGGAGAGCTGCGCATAACGTTCGCGCGCGGCGCGGTCGGCCTCGTTGCGCTGGCGCGAGCGCACGTGCTGGCGCACCGCGTTCTGCAAGGCTTCGAGCAGCACCTCGTCGTTCACCGGTTTTTCCAGGAACTCGGCCGCACCGGCCTTGAACGCGCGCCGGCACATGTCCACCGTGCCATGGCCGGTGAGCATGATCACCGGCTGGTCCACGCCCTGCGCCACCAGGGTGTCGAGCACGCTCAGGCCGCTGATGCCGGGCATGCGCACGTCGAGCACGATGGCGCCGATGCCCTCGCGGTCGAAATCGCTCAGGAAGGCCTGTGGGTCGCTCCAGGGCTGCACGCGCAGGCCCACGGTGCCGATCAGCAGGCCCAGGCTGTCGCGCACCGCCTGGTCGTCGTCGATCAGGTGCACCGTGGGCGAGAGGGTGTCGGGCGAACCGTTCATGGGAGGCCCTCCGCGAGCGGCAGTTGCAGCCGGAACACCGCGCCCCGCTCGGGCGCGTTGGCCGCGTCCAGCGTGCCGCCCATGCCGTTGGCCAGGGTTTCGCACAGGCTCAGGCCCAGGCCGAGTCCGTCCTTGCGCGTGGAGTAAAACGGCTCGAACAGGCGCGGCAGCACCTCGGGCGGGATGCCCGGGCCGTTGTCGGCCACGGTGATCTCGCCCCGGCGGTCCTTGGCCGACACCGTGAGCGTGAGCCGCCGTTGCGCGGCGGGCACCTGCTCCAGCGCCTGCAGCGCATTGAGGATCAGGTTGTGCACGATCTGGTCCAGCGCCACCGGGTCGGCCAGCACCGTCACCGCCTGCGCGGCGTCGAGCACCGGCACCACATCGCGCCGCTGGCACTCGGGCTCCAGCAGGTAGAGGGCTCGGCGCACGGCCTCCACCGCCGCCACGGGCTGGTGCTGGCCGCTGCGGTCGGGCCGCTCCACGGTCTGGCGCAGGCGGCCCACGACCTCGGCGGCGCGGCGCGCCTGCGCCGCGGCCTGCAGCATGGCGCTGCGCGCGGTGGCGAGTTCGGGCGGGTCTTCGTTGAGCAGGCGCTGCGCGGCCTGGGTGTTGGCGAGCACGGCGGTCAGCGGCTGGTTCAGCTCGTGCGCCATGCCGGCGGCGAGTTCCCCCAGCGTGTTCAGTCGCGCCACCTGGCCCAGGCGCAGCAGTTCCTCAGCGCGGCGGCGCGCGCTGCGCTGGCGTTGCAGGTGGTGCAGCGCCGCCAGCAGCGCCGTCACGCCCAGCACCCAGGCCAGCATCAGCCCCCAGGGCAACTGGCCCCAGCCCACCGAAAGGGTGGCGACCACGTCGAAGGGTTGGCTCTCGGCCGCCAGCAGCTTGTGAAACGCGAAGTGCCAACCGCGCGTGGGCCGCTCGTCCAGGGCGGCGCCAGGTTGCACCACGTAGCGCTGGCCTTCGTGCTCCAGCGTCACGCGCACCGGGCTGGTGTCGGCCTGCATGGGCCATTCGGACCAGGGCACCATGGCCCGCACGTCGATCGTCAGCGCGTAGCTGGTGGGCGTGGCGGCCAGCACCACCTGGTAGCGCCCGGCGGGCAGGTCCAGCCCGCCCAGGGCGGCGCGGCGCGCCTGGCGCGAGCGCGTCTCGGCCTGCGTGAGCTGCGGGTCGTTCCAGCGCTGGTCGGGGTCGCGCCGCTGCACGCTGAGGATCTGCGGGTAGAGCACCGGGAGGCGCTGCTCGGGCGACGAGGCGCCGCTGCTGCTGTCGGGCACCGGTTGCAGCAGCGCGAGCGTCGCCAGCATCGCGTCGTGCTGCACCACCTGCTGGCTCAGCAGCCGGTGGACGATGCGCGCGTCGGTCTCGAACAGCGCGCGCTGTTCATCGAGCGACAGGCGCGCCAGCAACACCGCGCCCGCCAGGGACAGCAGGATTCCGCCGCTCACCCACCACTTCAAGCGTTGCCATGACTGCCACATGCGGCGGATTCTGGCATGCCCGCAGCCGGCACAATGGCGGCATGCGCTTTGTCCCCGCCCGTTTCCTCACCCCGAAGCGCCTCCTGATGGCGTCGATCGGGGTGGCGGTGGTCACCATCGCGCTCAAGACCCTGGCCTGGGTGGTCACCGATTCGGTGGGCCTGCTGTCCGACGCGATGGAGTCGCTGGTGAACCTGGCCAGCGCGGTGGTCGGCCTGGTGATGGTGACCATCGCCGCGCGGCCGGCCGACGAGGAGCACCCTTACGGCCACCACAAGGCCGAGTACTTCTCCTCGGGCTTCGAAGGCATCCTCATCATCGCGGCCGGTCTCGGCATCCTCTGGGCTGCCGGCAGCCGCCTGCTGAACCCGCAGCCGATCGAACAGGTGGGCTGGGGCCTGGCGCTGTCGGTGGCGAGTTCGGTGCTCAACGGCGGCCTGGCCTGGACCATGCTGCAGGCCTCGAAGACACACCGCTCGATCGCGCTCGAGGCCGATGCCAAGCACCTGTTCTCCGACGTCTGGACCTCGGCCGGGGTGCTGGTCGGTGTCGTGCTGGTCACGCTCACCGGCTGGCTCTGGCTGGACCCGCTGGTCGGCGATGGCCGTGGCGCTCAACATCATGAAGGAAGGCGCACGCCTGGCCTGGCGCTCGTCGCAGGGGCTGATGGACGAGGCGGTGGAGCCCGAGGTGATGGCGACCATCCAGCAGACGCTGGACGGGTTTGCCCTGTCGCACGGCGACACCCACATCATCCGCTTCGACCACGTGAGCACGCGCCGCGCCGGCCAGCGCCGCTTCGTGGACCTGCACATGCACATGCCCGCGGCCTGGACGCTCGGGCGCGCGGCCGCCGTGCGGGCCAGCGTGGAGCAGGCCTTGATGAGCGCGGTGCCGGGGCTGCGCGCCACCATCCAGCTGCTGCCCAGCGACGTGGAAGCCCACTTCTTCGATGAGGACGATTTGAAATGATCTCGCTGTTGCAGCGCGTGAGCGAAGCGCGCGTGGACATCGATGGCCAGACCGTGGGCGCCATCGGCCCGGGCCTGCTGTTGTTGCTGTGCGCGGAACCCGAGGACACCGAGGCCGTGGGCGAGAAGCTGCTGGCCAAGGTGCTGAAGCTGCGCATCTTCGGCGACGACGCCGGCAAGATGAACCGCAGCGTGCAGGACATCGGCGGCGGCCTGCTGGTGGTGAGCCAGTTCACCCTGGCGGCCGACACGAAGAGCGGCAACCGCCCGGGCTTCACCGGCGCGGCGCCGCCCGCCTTGGGCGAGGCGCTCTACGAGGCCTTCGTGAAGGCGGCGCGCGCGCAGCACCCGCTGGTGCAGACCGGCCGCTTCGGGGCCGACATGAAGGTGCACCTGGTCAACGACGGACCGGTGACCATCCCGCTGCGGATGACGGCCTAGGTGTGAAACCTCAATAGGTCGTTCATCCGGCCCTGATTGGGGACGCTGTGGTTGCCAGGCCCAGCCACTCAAGTCAGGACTGGCGCACCGGCTTCAAGTGGCTGGCCCGTTTCGGGGCCGAAAGCGCCGCAGGGCTGTGTGATCGCAGCTCGCGACCGCATCACAGGTCAGCGCCAGCAACGCAACCGGGGCATTGGCTGGGACGCTGTGCCTCTGACCATCGACGACCCCTCCCGGGTTTCCTTTGCCCGGGTGCTCAATGACGAGAAGGCCATTGGCCGCGCGCTGTTCCTGCGCCAGGCCGTCGACTGCCGCGCCAATTGAATTCAGCTGAATTCAATTGATATGATGCGATCTTTCCCCAAAGGAGACCCCTTGAGACTCGCCAATTTTTCCCTGCATCGGCCAAGCCGCTCACCCGCGCCTGGGCGTCCTCGCCGGTGACCGCATGCTCGACCTGGCCGCATTCGCGACACGCAGCAACGCCCCCCTGCCGGACACGATGAAGGCGCTGCTTGCGCTGGGCGACGCCGGCCTGGCGCGGGTGCGCGAGCTGATCGCCGGCCCGGGCGCCGCCGACAGCTCGCACGCGCTGGATGCGATCGATTTCCTGCCGCCCATCACCGACGCGCACAAGTTCCTGTGCGTGGGCAAGAACTACCGCACCCACCTCGAGGAGCTGCAGCGCACCGACCTGATCAAGGAACTGCCCAACGAGCCGACGGGCTTCATCAAGCTCAACGACTGCCTGACCGGCCACGACAACGACGTGGTGCGCCCGCCCAGCGTCACCCACCTCGACTACGAGCCCGAGCTGGTGTTCGTGATCGGCAAGGCCGCCTACAACGTGAAGGCTGAGGACGCGTTCTCGCACGTGGCCGGCATCACCATCCTCAACGACCTGACCTGCCGCGACACGCAAAAGCGCGAGGTCGCCTCGGGCTCGCGCTTCTGGACCGCCAAGAACGCGCCCGGGTTCGGCCCGCTGGGTCCCTGCATCATCACGATGGACGAGGTGCCCGACCCCTACGACATCTGGGTGACCTGCAGCGTCAACGGTGAGCAGCGCATGCGCGTGAACACCAGCGACCAGATCTGGAAGCTGCCGCGAATCATCGAGCACTTCTCGCGCCTCGTGCCCCTCATGCCCGGCGACATGTTCTCCACCGGCGCGCCCGGCGGCGTGGCGGTCGGCAAGCCCAACGCCGAGGAGCTGTTCCTCAAGCACGGCGACGTCGTCGAGTGCGCCTTCGAGAACCCGCCCATGGTCCTGCGCAACCGCATCGTCGCGCCCGCGCAGGCCTGAGACCCCATCCGCCCCCAACCCAGGAGACAGACAACATGAACAGCGCTCTTCACCGCACCCTCGCCGCCGCCGTGGCGGCCGCCCTGTGCGCCACCGCCGGCCTCGCGCTGGCCCAGGCGCCGCAGCCCTACCCCACCAAGGCCGTGACCATGATCGTGCCCTTCCCGCCCGCCGGCGGCGCCGACTCGCTCGCGCGCATCCTGGCCGTGCACCTGGGCAACAGCTGGAAGCAGACCGTGCTGGTGGAAAACCGCCCGGGCGCGGCCGGCCACATCGGCGCGTCCTACGTGGCGCGCTCGGCACCCGACGGTTACACGCTCATGATGAGCTCCACCGCCTCGCTCACCAAGGAAAACGCCAGCCAGTTCGCCCCGGTGGCGCTGGTGTCGGCCTCGCCCTATGTGGTGACGGTGAACCCGAGACTGGGCGTGAAGAACATCCGCGAGCTGGTGGCCAAGGCCAAGGCCGAACCCGGCAAGCTGACCTTCGGCTCCTCCGGTGAAGGCTCGGCCTCGCACCTGACGGTCGAGCTCTTCAAGCAGGTGGCCGACGTCGAGATGATGCACGTGCCGTACAAGGGCACCGGCCAGGCCGTGAACGACCTGCTGGCCGGCACCATTGACGTGATGTTCGCCCCTGGTCAGACCGTGATGCCGCACGTGAAGTCGGGCAAGCTGGTCGCGCTGGCCGTGACCAGCGCCAAGCGCGCCAAGGCCACGCCAGAACTGCCGACGATCGCGGATTCGGGCGTGCCGGGTTACGCGGCCGTGGGCTGGTTCGGCCTGCTCGCGCCCGCCGCGACGCCCAAGGCGGTGATCGCCAAGCTGGGCGCGGACGTGAGTCGCACGCTGGACGACCCGGCGGTGGAGCGCACCATGCTGGAAGCCGGTGCCGAGCCAGCCGAAGGCACGCCCGAGCAGTTCGGCCGCTTCATCCAGGAAGAGCTCACCAAGTGGGGCGAGCTGGAACAGGCGATGGCGCGCAAGGCGGGCGCCAAGCCGCGCTGAACCAGCAGGCCCTGCCGGAACATACGCGCGGCTTCGGCCGCGCTTTTTTTTGGCCGGCATGTCCCGGCCTCTCCCGGTCGTTCAGTCGCGTTCGCGCGAGAGCATGGCGTTGATGCGCGCGCGCTGGCCGCCCGCCAGGTGCACGCGCATGGCCTCGCGCGCGCCCTCGGCGTCGCGCCGCGCGATGGCGTCCACCAGACGCTGATGTTCGGCCGAGGCGCTTTCGGCGCGGGCCGGCTCGCTGGCCGTGGCCGGCCCCAGCAGGATCATCGGCGTCTGCAGCGCCCGCAGGGTGGTGAGCAGGTAACGGTTGTGCGCGCTGCGGTAGATCGCGTCGTGAAAGCGCCGGTTCAGCCGCTCGCGGCGCATGGGGTCGCTCAGCACCTCGCGTTCGAGCACCAGCATCTCGCGCAGCACATCGACCTCGGCTTCCGATGCATTCTGCGCGGCGAGCGCGGCCGCAGAGGTTTCCAGCACCAAGCGGATCGCATACAGCTCGATCACCATCTGCTGATCGAGCTGCGCGACCACGCGCCCGCGATAGGGCTCATGCACGATGAGGCCGTCGGTCTCCAGCCAGGCGATGGCTTCGCGCACCGGTGTGCGGCTGATCTGCAGGGTGTCGGCCAGGCCGTTGACGCTGATGCGGTCGCCGGGTTTGAGCACACCGGTCTCGATGGCTTCGTGCAGCTTGCCGTAGGCCACCTGGCCCATGGACTTGCCGTTGCTGTCGGTGTGAGTGGGCATGTTGGATGGGAAGCAATGCGCCTGCGTGGAAGGCCACCAGGCGTGGCTGATTCTATCGAGTATGTTGCGCGCCGACGGCCCCGTCGTGCCGTGGAAACCGGCCCAGCGGCATAGGGCGCCGGCCACACGCCGCTCTCAACCACCAGCCTCCCATGGGCCGCATCCCGGCCATGAACAAGCTCCTGAGACTCGACCCCTAGGCGTAGGGGTTCGGCTGGCCCAGGCCCGCGAGGATCTCGGTCTCGCGCGCCTCCATCTCTTCGGCGTCCTGCTCGCCGGTTTCGTGGTCCCAGCCCTGCGCGTGCAGGGTGCCGTGCACCAGCAGGTGCGCGTAGTGCTGGGCCAGGGGCTTCTTCAGTTCGGCCGCCTCGCGCGCGACCACGGGGGCGCAGAGCACGAGATCGGCCATCACCACCGGTTCGGTGGCGTAGTCGAAGGTGAGCACGTTGGTGGCGTAGTCGCGGCCGCGGTAGTCGCGGTTGAGCGCCTGGCCTTCTTCGGCATCGACGATGCGCACGGTGATCTCGGCATCGGCGTCCAGCGCGTGGCGGATGCAGCGGACCACCCAGTGGCGGGGCAGGGCGGCGCGGTGCGCGGCGGCGTCGGCGAGCTCGCCGAACTGCAGGGAGAGGGTGAGGGCAGGCAGGGCCATCAGCGTTTGGCCGGTTGGGCGAAGCAGTTGGACATCAGGGTCTGGTCTTGCGTGTTGGGGTCGGCGGCGATGGCGCTCAACTCCCCCTTCATGCCTTGCGTGTACCAGCTCAGCCGGGACTGCGGGTCCAGGGCGAAAAAGCGCACGCCCGTGGTGGCACGGCGGCCCTGCAGCATCAGCGTGCGGCCACCGTGGTGCAACGCCGCGAACGAGGTGCCGTTGCTCAGGTTCAGGTAGGCCAGTTCGATCTCGCTTCCGCCATCGCATTTGTACTGCACGGCCTGGCTGCTGAAGACCAACTGGGGCTGTGGTGTTGCCGAGCCCTGGGCGGATGCATCGAGGGCCAGCACGGCGACAAGGCTGGCGAGCAGGGTGCGTGTGAGCATACGGTGGATGGCGTCAGTGGGCGGCGCGGCGCGCGCGCTTCGCGGGCGGGGCGTCTTCGGTGTCGGGGTTGCGCGCGTCGTAGGCGTCCACGATGCGCGCCACCAGGGGGTGGCGCACCACGTCGGCGCTGGACAGGCGGGTGAACGCGATGCCCTGCACGCGCTTGAGCACACGCTCGGCGTCGATCAGGCCGCTGAGCTGGGTGCGGGGCAGGTCGATCTGGCTCACGTCGCCCGTGATCACGGCCTTGCTGCCGAAGCCGATGCGCGTGAGGAACATCTTCATCTGCTCCACGGTGGTGTTCTGCGCCTCGTCCAGGATCACGAAGGCGTGGTTGAGCGTGCGCCCGCGCATGAAGGCCAGGGGGGCGATCTCGATCTGTTGGCGCTCGAAGGCCTTCTGCACCTTGTCGGCGCCCATCAGGTCGTAGAGCGCGTCGTACAGCGGGCGCAGGTAGGGGTCCACCTTCTGGCCCAGGTCGCCGGGCAGGAAGCCGAGCTTCTCACCCGCCTCCACCGCCGGGCGCGTGAGCACGATGCGCTGCACCGCGCTGCGCTCCAGCGCATCGACCGCGCAGGCCACGGCCAGGTAGGTCTTGCCAGTGCCGGCCGGGCCGATGCCGAAGGTGATGTCGTGCGTGGCAGTGTTTTCCAGGTAGCGCGCCTGGTTGGGCGTGCGCCCGCGCACCTCGCCGCGCCGGGTCTGCATCGCCAGGGCGCCGTCGCCGGGCTCGGCCAGGGCGGTGTCGCCGCTGAGCATGAGCTGCACCTGTTCGGCGGGGATCGGCTTCTTCGCCATCTCGTACAGCGCCTGCAGC
This sequence comes from Hydrogenophaga sp. UC242_50, assembly GCF_042697355.1. NCBI lineage: Bacteria > Pseudomonadati > Pseudomonadota > Betaproteobacteria > Burkholderiales > Comamonadaceae > Hydrogenophaga > Hydrogenophaga sp. UC242_50. The sequence continues at coordinate 145,512 of NZ_CP170553.1, read as the reverse complement.
GTTTCCAGCGCCTGGGTGGCCTTGGCTTTGGGCCCCTCGATGCGGAACTGCTCGAATCGGTGCGCCACCTTGACCTGCAAAGCGGCCTCGATGCTGCGGATGTGGCTGTCCATGGGGCCGCACAGGTGCGCCATGCGGGTGTTGTCCGGTGGGGAGAAGGTGTGCCTGAGAATCAAACCGATAATCCAGTGAGTTGATGGCCCCCAACCCTGGCGGTGCCAGGCCCCCCGAGGGGGTGCAGTCGTTCTTGGGGGCGGCCCTGCGAACGACTGGAAAGGAATTTTCCCGATGATAGGCAAGTTGACCGGTACGCTGCTGGAAAAAAATCCGCCCCAGATCCTGCTGGACTGCCATGGCGTGGGTTATGAGGTGGATGTGCCCATGAGCACTTTCTACAACCTGCCCGCCACCGGCGAGAAGGTGGCCCTGCTCACGCACTTCGTGGTGCGCGAGGACGCGCAGATCCTCTACGGCTTCGGCACCTCCTCGGAACGCGAGGCGTTCCGCCAGCTCATCAAGATCAGCGGCGTGGGCCCGCGCACCGCGTTGTCGGTGCTCTCGGGCATGAGCGTGACCGACCTGGCGCAGGCGGTGAGCGCGCAGGAAAGCGGGCGCATCGTCAAGGTGCCCGGCATCGGCAAGAAGACCGCCGAGCGCCTGCTGCTCGAACTCAAGGGCAAGCTCGGCGCCGACCTGAACCTGCCCGGTGCCGGCCCGGCCCAGAGCGACGTGCAGAGCGACATCCAGCAGGCGCTGATGGCCCTGGGCTACAGCGACAAGGACGCCACCGCCGCGCTCAAGGCCCTGCCCAAGGACGTGGGCGTGAGCGAAGGCATCAAGCTCGCGCTCAAAGCACTGGCCAAATAAACCATGAGCATCCAGACCGACGATTTCACCCCCGCGCCGCGCGTGGTGTCCGCCGCGCCCGCCTCGCCCAAGGAAGAGGCGATCGAGCGCGCCTTGCGCCCCAAGCTGCTCGACGAGTACGTGGGCCAGACCAAGGTGCGCGAGCAGCTCGAAATCTTCATCGGTGCGGCCAAGAAGCGCAGCGAGGCGCTGGACCACGTGCTGCTGTTCGGCCCGCCGGGGCTGGGCAAGACCACGCTCTCGCACATCATCGCGCAGGAACTCGGCGTGAACCTGCGCCAGACCAGCGGCCCGGTGCTGGAAAAACCCAAGGACCTGGCCGCGCTGCTGACCAACCTCGAGGCCAACGACGTGCTGTTCATCGACGAGATCCACCGGCTCAGCCCGGTCGTCGAGGAAATCCTGTACCCGGCGCTGGAGGACTACCAGATCGACATCATGATCGGCGAAGGCCCGGCCGCGCGCAGCATCAAGCTGGACCTGCAGCCCTTCACCCTGGTGGGCGCGACCACGCGCGCGGGCATGCTCACCAACCCGCTGCGCGACCGCTTCGGCATCGTCGCGCGGCTGGAGTTCTACACCGCCGAGGAACTCGCGCGCATCGTCAAGCGCAGCGCCGGGCTGCTGAACGCACCCATGGACCCCGAAGGCGGATTCGAGATCGCGCGCCGCTCGCGCGGCACACCGCGCATCGCCAACCGCCTGCTGCGCCGCGTGCGCGACTTCGCCGAGGTCAAGGGCCGCGGCACCATCACGCAGGACATCGCCAACCGCGCGCTGGCGATGCTGGACGTGGACCCGCAGGGCTTCGACCTCATGGACCGCAAGCTGCTCGAAGCCGTGATCCACCGCTTCGACGGTGGGCCGGTGGGGCTGGACAACATCGCGGCCAGCATCGGCGAGGAGCGCGACACCATCGAGGACGTGATCGAGCCCTACCTGATCCAGCAAGGCTTCCTGCAGCGCACGCCGCGCGGGCGCATCGCCACGCTGGCGGCGTACCGGCACCTGGGGGTGGCGCCGCCAAGCAACGCGGGTGAACTCTTCGCCGACTGAAGGCATGCCCGACCACAGCCAGGAGTTTCGAGCGACCTGGCGCGGCAGCGCTGTCTGGGTGGCGGCGCTCGTGGCCCTCATGGCCGCGGGTTTCGCGGCGGGTGCCCTGCGCCACGCCGCGCGGCGCCTGGCTGCTGGGCGCGCTGGCGCTCTTCTTCGGAGCGATGGCCTGGCTGCTGCTGCAGCCCCTCTTGAGCGCGCACCCCATCCTGCGCGTCGGCCCCGAGGGCATCGGCGGCTACCTGCTCAAGGGGCAGACCATTCCCTGGAGCGACATCGCCGATGTGGAGCACCTCTCGGTGCAAGGCCAGCACCAGATCCAGATCCAGCTGCGCGAGGGCGCGGTTTCGCAGGCCGCCACCGCAGGCCTGTTCCGCAAGGGGCTCAAGCGCGTGATCGCGTTGGCGCCGCTGCGCCGCGCCGAGCGCCAGCCCGCCGTGCAGGCGGCGCTGCAGGGTTTTCAGCGTTACGCCACCGGCCAGGCCCGCGCGGCCCTGAGCGAGCGGCTGGACGCCTGGCAGGCGCACGAGGCGTTCGAGGAGCGCCTGCGCACCCTCACCCCCACGCCCTGGGCGCTGTACGCGGTGATCGCCGTCAACGTGGCGGTGTGGGTGCTCAACCTGTTCGACGGCATGAGCCCCACCAAGCCCACTTCGGCCGAGCTGTTCGCCTGGGGCGCCAACTCGGCCACGGCCGTGGTGCGCGATGGCGAGTACTGGCGCCTGCTCAGCGCCACCGCGCTGCACGGCGGCGCGCTGCACCTGGGCCTGAACATGTTCGCGCTGTGGGACGCTGGGCGGCGGGTGTGCCGCTGGTTCGGCAACGGCCAGTTCCTGCTGATCTACCTGGCGGCAGGGCTCGCTGGCAGCGCGCTGAGCCTGCATTTTTCGTCACAGCAGGCGGTGTCGGTCGGGGCTTCCGGCGCGGTGTTCGGCGTGCTGGGGGCGTTGATGGTCGGCGTCTACCAGCACCGTGCGAGCGTGCCCAAGGCCATGGCGACGCAGCTGCTGACCAGCCAGGGCCTGTTCGTGGCGATCATGCTGGGGCAGGGTTTTGCCCGACCGGGCATCGACAACGCGGCCCACGTGGGTGGCCTGGTGATGGGGGCCCTGCTGGCCTGGCTGCTGGTGGAGCTGGTCGACGAGCGCGCCTCGCGTGGTCTGCGCCAGCGCCGCCAGGTGATGGCCGTGGCCGCCACGGTGCTGGTGGTGGGCGCGCTGGTGGGGCTGGCCCGGCCCGGCGTGGACCACCGGCAGTTGTTTGGCTCGCAGTCGCTGCTGACGGACCTGCTGCCCCGTCTGAGGGCCGCCGAGACCGCGCTGCAGCAGGACGCCAGGGACCACAAGGACGGGCGCCTGAGCCGGGCGCAATTCGTCGACGCGATGGCGCAGCGCCACATCCCGGCCTACCGGGCGATGGGCGAAGAACTCGCCGCGCTCGGCCCCCAACCCCACACGCCCACGATCGCGGAGATCCGCGAGCTTCACGGCATCGTGCTGGAGGTCATGACGCTGGAGGTGGGCAAACACCGGGGCTCCGTCGATGCGGCGCAGGCCGACGCCAGGCTCGAGCAGCTGTCGGACCGGATGGTCAGTGTGGGTGCCCGTCTGCGAGCGAAGCGCGCGCGCGCCGGCCAGGCCGTGAGCGAGGCCGGTTCGGCACCGGCGCGCCGGCCGCGCAGCATGCCCGCCACGATCAGCGCCTGCGCCGCGTAGTAGGTGCTCAGCACCCACACCTGCGACATCGGCAGCGGCGACACGAAGCGATTGGTCGCCAGCAGCGAGTCGCTCAGCATGAAGAAGCCCGAACCCAGCGCCACGGCCAGGGCCGCGCGGTCGCGCTGCACGCTGGCGCGGCCGATGGCCTGCGCGGCCATCAGCGCGATCACCAGCACGTAGGCCGCCACCGGGGCGCGCAGGCCGGCCGGCAGGCCGCCCTGCCACAGGAAGCCGTACATCGCCACACCCAGGCCCAGCGTGCGCACCAGCGCGCGGCGGCTCGGGAACCAGGGCAGGCCCTGGTGGAACAGCGCGATGTAGGCCAGGTGGGCCAGCAGGAAAGCCACCAGCCCCGGGATGAAGTAGCCGGGGAACATCAGGAAGGCGTCTCCCGCCAGTGAAAAGGCCAGCGCGGCGAGCAGCAGGGCGTCCGCGCGCCGCACGCCGCCCGCGGCGCGCGCATGCGCCCACACCACGGCCATCGCGATCAGCATCGGCCAGCGGCTTGAAGACCCGGTGCAGCTCCACCCAGCCCAGCGCGGCGGTGGCGATGGCCAGGGCGCCGCATTCGATCAGCAGCGCCTCGCCCATGCCGATGCGCCCCTGCATCACCGCGCCGATGGCCCACAGCGCCACCAGCAGCACGCTGAACACCACGGCGCTGCGCGAGAGCGGCCAGGCATCGGCGAACCACAGGAAGCCCCCCACGCCCACGAGCAGGGCCACGAACTGTGCGCCCGCGAACCAGCGCACCGCAGGGCTCATGGGCGGCGCATAGCGCTGCACGCTGGCGAGGTCGAAAGCGGGTGACGGAAAGCGCTCTGCCACGTCGGCCGGCCGCCAGCCCGGTGGCTTGAACCACACGCGCAGCTTGTCGGCCCAGCGCCGGGTGTGCCAGCTGTCGCGCAGCAGGCCCCAGTACACCTCGCCGTTGGCCCACAGCGGGTCCCAGCTCTGCAGGGGCTTGCGCGTGCCGTAGACGCACTTCTCGTCCTCTTCCTTGAAGCTGCCGAACAGGCGGTCCCACACGATCAGGATGCCGCCGTAGTTGCGGTCGAGGTAGCGGTCGTTCACCGCGTGGTGCACGCGGTGGTTGGAGGGGCTGCAGAACCAGCGGTCGAACCAGCCCAGCTTGCCGACCTGCTCGGTGTGCACCCAGAACTGGTAGAGCAGGTCGATCAGCGCGACCACGCCGAACACCAGCGGCGGTACGCCGGCCACGGCCATGGGCAGGTAGAAGATCCAGCCCAGCAGCGCGCCCGAACTGGTCTGGCGCAGCGCGGTGGAGAGGTTGTAGTCCTGGCTCTGGTGGTGCACCACGTGCGCGGCCCAGAAGACGGCGCTCTCGTGCCCGGCGCGGTGCAGCCAGTAGTAGCAGAAGTCGTAGAACACCAGCGCGGTCAGCCAGCCCATCCCGCTGGTCCAGAACGGGTGGTCGGGCCAGATCGCCACCGCCGAGTACACGGCGGTGTACAGGCCCACGCGCAGCAGCCGGGTGAACACCGCGCTGATCTGGCTGAGCATGCCCAGGCCGATGCTGCTGATGGCGTCGTCGAGCCGGTAGGTGTTGTGCCGGCGCTGGCGGCCGATGGCGTACTCGATCGCGATCAGCGCGAAGAACACCGGCGTGGCCAGCACGATGATCTGGCTCGGGCTCATGGGAGGCGTGCGAAGCGGAAACGGGGCATGCGCGCATTGTGGGCAGAAGCCGGTGTTTGCACCCTTGGCATCAACCCGCATGCCCGTGCCAGAATCGCGGGCATGTCCGCCCACCCGCCCGCTGCCGCGACCGCCCCGGAGAGTGCCACCACCGCGCTGTACCGCGCCGCGCTGGGGCCGGTGAACACGGCGCACTACCTCGCGGTGTTCGAGCGTTTCGACGACGCCGGCCGCGCCAGCCCGGTCTGGAACCCGGCGGCCGGCCTGCTCACCCTGAACTGGCTGGTGTTCCGCCAGCTCTGGGGCTCGGCGCTGGTCTACCTGGCCTGTGCCCAGGGGCTGGCGCTGCTGGTGCTGGTGGCGGCCCGGCGCTTCCTGCAGTGGCCGCCGTCGGTGGAATGGGGCGTGCTGCTCACGCTGCTGTTGCTGAGCATCGCGATCCCCGGCGCCTACGGCAACGCCCTGCTGCACGCCGACACCCGCCGCCGCATGACGCGCGCCGTGCGCGAAGCCCGCACCGTGCGCGAGGCCTGCGCGGCGCTGGAAAAGCAGGCGAGTTCGAAGCGGCGCCTGGGGGCGCTGGTGGTGGTCAACCTGCTGCTGGCCGGTGCGCTGGGGGCGGGCTGGCTGGGCGGCGGGCTCCTGCAAGGCCTGCCGGCGCCGGCCGCCCAACTCGTCGAAGCACCGGCGCCGGCCGTTCCTGCCGCACCCGCCACGCCCGCCGCCGAGCCCGAGCCGGTCGAACAAGCCGTGGCCGCCGCACCGCCAGCCGCGCCGGAACCGGTGCCCGAACCCGCGCCGGTGATCGTGACGCCACCGACGCTGCCGGCCTTGCCATCCCTCGTCGAGGACAGCCCGCCGGCCGAGCCACCCGTGGTGGCCAAGGCCGCGCCGCCCGAGCCCGCCAAGGTGGTGGTCGCCAAGGTCGCGGCCCCCAAGGCATCGGTGGCGGCGGTGGTGGCGCCGCAGGCCCATGGCATCAACGTCGGCCTGTTCGCCGACCCGGCCAACGCCGACAAGGCCCACGCGCGCCTGGTGGAAGCCGGTTTTCCGGCGATCCTGCAGAAGGTCGAATCGCCCAAGGGCGAGTTCACCCGGGTTCGCGTCGGGCCGTTTGCCAGCCGTTCCTCGGCCGATGAAGCGGCCGCGCGCATCCGCGCCCTGGGGCTGGACGCGGTGGTGTTCGCGCCCTGAGCCGGCGAGGCCCGGTCGGTCAGCCCAGCGCGCCGCGCGTGTCCACGGCGATCAGGCGCTCCACCTTGCCCTCGGACAGGCCGCCGCGCACGCCGAACAGGAGGTCGTGCAGGTTGACCGTGGGGTCGCAGTGGCCGGGCACGAGCCAGACCGTGTCGCCCAGATCGGGCAGGGCCTGGCCGGCGTGGGCCGCGCGCAGGATGCCGTGCTCGTCCCCGCCATTGGCGAACACCAGGCCCGGTGGGCTCCACACGGCCGGCAGGCCGCTGTCGATGGCGTGGCTCTTGTGGCCGGCGTCGCACACCGCGTGCTGGGCGCCCCGGCTCATCACCTGCGCCTTGAGGAACAGCGCATGCTCGAACACCGGGGCCAGCGGCGCGCTTTCGTTGCGGGCGTAGTCGGCGTCCATGAACAGGTAGGAGCCCACCTGCAGCTCGCCCCAGACGTGGCTGGCCGTCTCCAGGGAGAAGGTGCCCGTGCCCGCGCCGGTGATCAGCGGCACCGTGAAACCCGCGGCCTGCAGCCGCTCGCGCGTGAGCGCGGCGGCCCAGGCCGCCTCGCCGATGGCCTTGGCCCGCTCGGCCGGGTCGCGCCGGTGCTGGGCGCCGCCGTGGTAGGCCTGCAGGCCGGCGAAGCGCAGCACCGGGTGCTGGGCGATCAGGCGGGCCAGGTCCACGGCCGGTTCGCCGGGCGGCACGCCGCAGCGGCCCTGGCCGACGTCGATCTCCACGAACACGTCGATGCGGTTCTCACCGCCCACGCTGGCGGCCTCCAGCGCCTGCGCCAGCCGCAGCACGCCGGCCGCGCTGTCCACCGCGATGGCGAACCGCGTGTCGGGCAGGGTGCGCACCGCCTGGGCCAGCCGCTGCAGCTTGGGCAGGGCGATCACTTCGTTGCTGATGTAGATGTCGGTCACGCCGCCGCGGGCCAGCGCCAGGGCCTCGTCGGTCTTCTGCACGCAGACCCCCACCGCGCCGTGGGCCATCTGCAGCCGGGCGAGTTCGGCGCTCTTGTGCATCTTGGCGTGCGGCCGCAGCCGCAGCCCGTGGGCCCGCGCGTAGGCCGCCATGTGCGCGAGGTTGCGCTCCATGGCGTCGAGGTCGATCACCAGGGCGGGGGTGTCGAGCTGCGCCACCTCCTGGCCGATCAGGGCCTGGGCGTTCTGCCAGCGCGAGCTGCGCGCAGGGTCAAGTTGCACGTTCATCGAGGGGGGCCCCGGATTGCAGGTGGTTGGTGTCGGCCCAACCCACCAGGCTCAGGCCCTCGGGCGACCACAGCAGGCGGTTGATGGCGGTGTTGGGCAATTCCCAGCTGCGCGGCGCGGTGAGTTCCAGGCGCGTGGCGGCGCGGTAGAGGATGTCGAGCACGCCGCCGTGCGCGACCATCAGCACCTGTTCTCCGGGGTGGCGCGAGGCCAGTTCGAGCACGGTGGGGATCACGCGGCGCTGCAGCTGTTCCAGCGATTCGCCGCCGGCGGGGGCGAAATCGGGCATGCGCTTGCGCCAGGCCAGGGCCTCGGTCGGCCAGCGCTGTTCGAGCTCGGCCCAGGTCTGGCCTTCGAAACGCCCGAAATGGCGCTCGCGCAGGCCCTGGTGGGGCGTCACGCTCAGGTTCTTGACGCGGGCGACCGCCTGCGCGGTCTCGAAGGCGCGACCGAGGTCGCTGGCATAGACGGCGGCAATCGGTTCGTCGCGCAGCGCTTCGGCCAGCTGGGCGGCCTGCCAGCGGCCGCGCTCGTTGAGGGCGATGTCGGTGTGGCCCTGGATGCGCGTGTCGCGGTTCCAGGCGGTTTCACCATGGCGCACGGCCAGGATGCGGGTGACTTGCAAAGGGGGGTCCTTGAACGCGGGCGAAAGACTGCAACTGTACCGGGGGCGCCACTGTCGCGCGTGCCGAAACGTCAGGAAAACCGGGGTTTGCGAGACAATTCGTTGCATGACGCCGCCGCCATCCCCGCTCGACGGGGATTTTTCCACGCTCTTCAATTTCCTGCCGATCGGGGCCTATCGAAGTTCACCCGAGGGGCGGATGCTGCGGGCGAACCAGGCGCTGGTGTCGCTCAACGGCTACGCGTCGGAGTGGGAGATGCTGGCTAGGGTGAACGACATCGCCCTGGAGTGGTACGTCGACCCCGCGCGCCGGGCCGAATTCAAGTGCCAGCTCGAACGCGATGGCTTCGTGCGCGGCTTCATCTCGGAAATCCACCGCCACAAGACGCGCGAGCGCGTCTGGATCAGCGAGAACGCGCACGGCGTGCGCGATGCGGCGGGCGTGTTGCAGTACTACGAAGGCACGGTGGAGGACATCACCGACCGCATGCGCGACCAGAAAGCCCTGCGCGAGAGCGAGGAGCAACTGCGCCTGATCACCGCCCAGGTGCCTGGCGCCGTGTTCGCCGTGTACGTGCGCAACGACGGCGGGCGCGAGTACCGTTTCCTGAGTGCCGGCATCCGCGACATCTACGGCTTCGAGGCCGACGACCTGATGCGCAACCCCGCCTTGCTCGCGCGCTACTTCCACCCGGAAGACCAGGCCATGTTGGAGCGCGACCGCCAGGCCATCCTGGCCGGGCAGTCCAGCCTGGAAACCGAGTTCCGGGTCGTGCTGCCCGACGGCACCATCAAGTGGATCTGCAACCGTTCTTGCGCGGTGTCGGCCGACGACAACGGCTTCCTGCGCGTGGGGGTGCTGTTCGACATCTCCGACCGCAAGGCGGCCGAGGCCGCGCTGCACGCCAGCGAAGCGCTGTGGAAACTGGCGCTGGAGAGCACGGGCGATGGCCTGTGGGACTGGAACCTGGTGACCGACGAGGAATTTTTCTCCGAAGGCATGAAAGCGATGTTCGGCTACGACGAAGCCGACGACGTCAACCTGGCGGTGGCGCTGGACGCCTGCACCCATCCCGAGGACGTGGCCCAGATGCAGGCCGATCGGCTGGCGCATTTCGAAGGCCGCTCGCCGGTCTACCGCAACGAGCGCCGCATCCGCTGCAAGGATGCCAGTGGAAGTGGGTGTTGTCGCGCGGCATGGTGCTTTCGCGCGGTGAAAGCGGAAAGCCTTTGCGCATGATCGGCACGCACACCGACATCACCGAGCACAAGCAGGCCGAGGCGCAGCACCGCGCGCTCGAAGCGCAGTTGCGCGAGTCGCAGAAGATGGAGGCCATCGGCACCCTGGCCGGCGGCGTGGCGCACGATTTCAACAACCTGCTCGCCGCCATCCTGGGCAACCTCGTGCTGGCGCGCGAAGACCTGGGTGAGCAGCACCCGGCGCAGGAGAGCCTGACCGAGATCAACCGCGCCGCCATCCGCGCGCGCCAGCTGGTGCAGCAGATCCTCACCTTCAGCCGGCGCCAGACGCAGGAAATGGTGCGCCAGCCGCTCACCCCGCTGGTGGAGGAGGCGCTGGGCCTGATGCGCTCGCTGTTGCCCGCCAGCCTCAAGCTCGTGGCGCGCCTGCCCGCCGCCGGGCTGCCGGTGCTGGCCGATGCGACCCAGATGCAGCAGGTGCTCATGAACCTGTGCACCAACGCCTGGCAGGCCATGGAAGGCCGCTCGGGCGACATCACCGTGGCGCTGCGCGATGTGCGGCTGGACGCCTCGCAAGGCCTGCAGCTGGGCGGCCTGGCCGGCGGCGCCTACGCCTGCCTGAGCGTGGCCGACAACGGCCCCGGCATGGACGAGGCCACGCAGCAGCGCATCTTCGAGCCCTTCTTCACCACCAAGGCGCCGGGCGCGGGCACCGGCCTGGGCCTGGCGGTGGTGCATGGCATCGTCAAGGCCCACCGCGGGGTGATCGCGCTGCACAGCCGCCCCGGCGAGGGCTCGCGCTTCGACGTCTACCTGCCCCTGGCCGCCGGGGCGGCCGACGAGGCGCCGGCGCCCGCGCCCGTCACCGTGGCCACGGCCGCCGTGCCGGTGGCGCCCGGCAAACACGTGATCTACATCGACGACTACGAAGCCCTGGTGTTTCTGGTCGGGCGCCTGCTGCGCAAGCAGGGCTACCGCACCAGCACCTTCGAATCGGGCGAGGCGGCGATCGCCTGGTTGCGCGAGCATCCCGACGACCCGGTGGACCTGGTCGTGACCGACCAGAACATGCCGGGCATCTCGGGGGTGGACGTGGCGCGCGAGGCGCGCCAGCTGCGCCCGGGCCTGCGCGTCGCGCATTGTCTCGGGGCACGTCAACGACAAGCTGATCGCCGAGGCGACCGAGGCTGGCGTGAGCGACGTGATGGGCAAGCAGGACAGCATGGACGCCCTGGGCGAGGCGATCCGCGAACTGCTGGAGCGCGCGACCCGCTGAGCCTTGCTGGGCCGCCCGCCGGTCAGCGGGGCACTTCGATGTTGACCTGGCGCGGGCCTTCCGGCGGCGCCGGGAAGTCGCGCAGCGCGGCGTCCAGCATGGCCGACCACAGGCCGTTGGTGCTGTTCCAGCGGCCATCGTGCGCGGCGCGCGTCTCGTACACCACCTTGCCGCTGGCGGCGTGTCGGATCACCAGCGACACCTCGCGCTTGTAGTACGGCGACTCCATGCGCGGGTACATCGGCATCCAGATGATCTGGCGACGGCCGGTCACCACGTAGTCGCGCCCGGGCATGGCATAACCGAAGCCGGGGCCGAAACCGCCGCCCCAATAGCCGCCCCAGTAGCCGTCGTACGGGCTTTCCCAGGGCGCGCGCGGCAGTCGCAGCGTGCTGGCGTCCACCTGCACCAGCCAGGGGGATGCCGTGCCTTCGGCCGCGCGGGTCCAGCCCACCTTCACCAGGGCCTGCTGGGCGAGGCGCTCCAGCTCGTCCTGGCCGGTGGCGATCTTGCCTTCGCGCTGCGAGGGCAGGCGCTCGAAGCGGTAGATCTGCGGCGCCTGGGGAATCGTCACCGGCGTGCCGGGCTTGCCCGCCTGGTCGGCCCAGCGCGCGAAACTCTGCACCTCGTTGTCCACCAGGTACACGCTGGCGCAACCGCTGAGCACCAGCAGGGCGGTGGCGGCGCCCCACACCTTGAAGGGGCGCAAGAGCTGTTGAATGGTCATGAAACCTCCTGAATGGCCTTGGCGGGCGCCCAAGGAGAAAACTCAGTGCGCCGCGGCAATCGGTATGACTGCGGCGGGCGCCGAAGCGTTCCCCTGCGGTGCGGGCCAGTCCGTTTCAGGGGGCAAGGCGCGTGCCGCCCCGGGCAGGGGCTCGTCGTCGAAGGCCTTGTCGCCGTCCTCGCTGGCCTCGCCCGTGGCCCGGATGGTTTCAAAGGAAACAGCGAGCGGTCCATCAGGTGGCTGGGCACGATGTTCTGCAAGGCGGTGAACATGTTCTCGATCCGGCCCGGGAAACGTTTCTCCCAGTCCTTGAGCATCAGGCCCACCTGTTTGCGCTGCAGGTTTTCCTGGCTGCCGCACAGCGTGCACGGGATGATGGGGAATTCGCGCAGTTCGGCCCAGCGGCTGAGGTCCTTCTCGGCCACATAGGCCATGGGGCGGATCACCACGTGCCGGCCGTCGTCGCTCACCAGCTTCGGGGGCATGCCCTTGAGCTTGGCGCCGAAGAACATGTTGAGCAGCAGGGTCTGCAGGATGTCGTCGCGGTGGTGGCCCAGCGCGATCTTGGTCGCGCCGAGCTCGCTGGCCACGCGGTAGAGGATGCCCCGGCGCAGGCGGCTGCACAGGCTGCACATCGTCTTGCCCTCGGGAATCACGCGCTTGACGATGGAGTACGTGTCCTGGTTCTCGATGTGGAACTTCACGCCCAGTTTCGTGAGGTAGGCGGGCAGGATGTCGGCCGGAAAACCGGGCTGTTTCTGGTCGAGGTTGACCACGATCAGTTCAAAACTGACGGGCGCGCGCGCCTGCAGCTTCTGCAGGATGTCGAGCATGCCGTAGCTGTCCTTGCCGCCCGAGAGGCAGACCATCACGCGGTCGCCTTCCTCGATCATGTTGTAGTCCACGATCGCGCGGCCAACCTCGCGGCACAGGCGTTTTTCGAGTTTGTGGTTTTCGAGTTCGGTGTTCATGTCGGGTTCCTCACCACTGCCCGCTTTCCATGCGGATGGCGACCTCGCAGTCGTCGAAGATTTCCAGCTTGGCGATCTTCACGCGCACGCCGATCACGCCGGGCAGCTGGATCAGCCGGCGCGTGAGCTTGCCGATCAGGCTCTCCAGCAGGTTCACGTGCTCGGCGGTGCATTCGTCGATGATGATCTGGCGCACCTTGCGGTAGTCCAGCACATGGCCGATGTCGTCGTCGTGCGGCAGCAGGGGCTGCGTGCCCTGGTTGAGCTCGGCATCGACCTGGATCGGCTGCGGGCTCGACTTCTCGTGGTCGAGGATGCCCAGGTTGGCGTTGAAGCGCAGCCCGGTGAGCGTGAGGATCTGGTTGCCGGCGGCGGTGGCGTTCATGATGGGCGTGCGCTGGGTTACATCAGCGAAAAATCGCGCTCGAAGCGCATCAGGTGCTGGCCGCCATCGACCAGCAGGGTGGTGCCGGTGATGGATCGGTTGTCCAGCGCGAAGGCCACGGTCGCGGCCACGTCCTGCGGGGTGGACGAGCGGCCCAGCGGCGACTGCTGGTGCAGTTCGGCGAATTTCTCGTCGCTCAGCAGGTGGCTGGTGAGCGTGAGGCCGGGCGCCACGCCCACCACGCGCACGCGCGGCGCCAGGGCCAGCGCCAGCATGGTGTTGGCGGCTTCGAGCGCGGCCTTGGAGAGCGTGTAGCTGAAGAAGTCCGGGTTCATGTTCCAGAGCTTCTGGTCGAGCAGGTTGACCACCACGCCCTCGGCCTGCCGTGCCTCCAGGTGCGCATGCAGGGCCTGCGCCAGCAGCACGGGCGCGCCGGTGTTGGCGCGCAGGTGCTGCTCCAGCGCGGCGAAGCCGAAGCTGGGCGCGCTGTCGTGTTCGAAGATCGAGGCGTTGTTGACCACCGCGTCCAGCTGGCCGAAATGCGCCACCACGGTCGGCAGCAGGGCGCGCACGCTGGCCTCGTCGCCGAGATCGGCAAAAAAGGTGTGGGCGCTGCCGTCGCGCCCGCTGCGCAAGGCGCAGTCGGCGGCGGTGCGGTGCGCGTCGTCGGCCGAGTGGCGGTGGTGCACCGCCACGTTCCAGCCCGACTGCGCCAGCGCCAGCGCGATCTCGCGGCCCAGGCGCTTGCCCGCGCCGGTGACGAGCACGGTGCGCGTGGCAAGAGGCGGGGGGGGTGGCGCTGGGCATGAAGGACAATCCGGGGGTGCGAACCCCCATGGCAACAGAACACGAGAGTTTAACGAGCCCCTTGCTGGCGCGGGTGCGCGAGGCCATCGCCCAGGGCGGCGGCTGGCTGCCGTTCGACCGCTTCATGGCCATCGCGCTCTACGAGCCCGGCCTGGGCTATTACGCCAACGCGCTGGCGAAATTCGGCCACCTGCCCCAGGGCGGCAGCGATTTCGTGACCGCGCCCGAACTCACCCCGCTGTTCGGCCAGGCCCTGGCGCGGCAGGTGGCGCAGGCGCTGGCCGCCAGCGGCACCGACGAGGTGTGGGAGTTCGGCGCCGGCACCGGCGCGCTCGCCCTGCAGGTGATCGAGGCGCTGGCCGAACGGGGGCAGCCGCTGCGGCGCTACACCATCGTCGACCTCTCGGGCAGCCTGCGCGAACGCCAGCGCCACACCCTGAGCGCGCACGTGGACCGTGTTCATTGGGCCGATGCCCTGCCCGAGCAACTGCACGGCGTGGCGCTCGGCAACGAGGTGCTCGATGCCATGCCGGTGCAACTGCTCGCGCGCACGGGGGGCGTGTGGCACGAGCGCGGGGTGGCGCTGGACGCGGCGGGCGCCCTGGCCTGGGCCGACCGCGCCACCGAGCTGCGCCCACCGCTGGCGGTGGAGGGTGGGCACGACTACGTGACCGAAATCCACCCGCAGGCCGAGGCCTTCGTGCGCACCCTGGGCGACCGCCTGAAGCGCGGCGCGGCCTTCCTGCTCGACTACGGTTTCCCCGAGGCCGAGTACTACCACCCGCAGCGTGCCATGGGCACGCTGATCTGCCACCGCGCGCACCGCAGCGACAGCGACCCGCTGAGCGACGTGGGCGAGAAGGACATCACCGCGCACGTGAACTTCACCGGCATCGCCCTGGCCGCGCAGGACGCGGGGCTGGACGTGCTGGGCTACGCCAGCCAGGGCCGTTTCCTGTTGAACTGCGGCCTGCTGGACCTGGCGCAGCGCGCCGACGCACGGCAGAACGCGATGATGCAGAAGCTCGTCAACGAGCACGAGATGGGCGAGCTGTTCAAGGTGATCGCGCTGGCACCGGCCGGCAGCGCCGCCGGCTGGGTGCCCCTGGGTTTCGCGGCCGGCGACCGCACACACCGGCTCTGAGCATGATCCGCTGGATGATCGTCATCTTCCTGGCCCTGCTGCTGATCAGCTGGTTCACGCCGCTGCTGCGCAAGCTGGGCTTCGGGCGGCTGCCGGGCGACTTCCACTTCAAGGCCTTTGGCCGGGAATGGTTCCTGCCCTTCGCCACCACCGTCGTGCTGAGCATGGTTGCCAGCCTGATCGGCTACCTGATCTGAGGGAGCGCCCCATGACCGCCGAGTCCCTGCACATCGTCTGCCCGCATTGCCACACCACCAACCGCCTGGCCCGCGAGGCCCTGGGCCAGGCGCCGGATTGCGGCAAATGCCACCGCGCGCTGTTCGACGGCCACCCGGCGGCGCTGGACGAAGCCGCCTTCGAGAAACACGTGGGCCGCTCCCAGGTGCCGGTGCTGGTGGACTTCTGGGCCCCCTGGTGCGGTCCCTGCCGCGCCATGGCGCCCCAGTTCGAGGCCGCCGCGCGCGAGCTGGAGCCGCACGTCCGCCTGGCCAAGGTCAACACGGAAGAAGCCCAGGCCCTGGGCGCGCGACTGCAGATCCGCAGCATCCCCACGCTGGCGCTGTTCGTGAACGGGCGCGAGGTGGCGCGCCAGCCCGGCGCCATGGGGCAGGCCGACATCGTGCGCTGGGTGCGCTCGAACCTGCCGCGGTCCTGAACACGCCCGCCGCCTGACGCGGTATGGTCGGGGCTTGTCCGACCTTTTCCCGCGCACCATGTCTTCATCTCCCCGACAAGGCCGGCTGCTGGCCGACGTGGGCGGCACCAACGCCCGCCTGGCCTGGCAGGACGGCCAGGGCGCACCGATCGAGCACATCCAGGTGCTGCCGGTGGCCGAGCACGCCAGCCTGCAGGCCGCGATCCGCGTCTACCTCGGCGGCCTGGGCCGCCAGCCCACGGCGGCGGCGATCGCCATGGCCGACCCCGTCACGGGCGACCGCGTGAGCATGACCAACCACGACTGGTCGTTCTCGCAGGCGGCCTTGCGCGACGAACTGGGCCTGAGCACGCTGCGCGTGCTCAACGACTTCACCGCCCTGGCCCTGGCCCTGCCGCACCTGCCCGCGCACGAGCTGCGCCAGGTGGGCGGCGGCGCGGCGGTGCCCGGCGCGGCCATCGCGCTGCTGGGCGCGGGCACGGGGCTGGGCGTGTCGGGCCTGCTGCCCGATGGTGCGGGCGGCTGGGTGCCGATCGCCGGCGAGGGCGGTCACGTGACCCTGCCCGCGGCCACCGCGCGCGAGCGGGTGGTGATGGACGCGCTGGTGCGCCGCCACGGCCATGCCTCGGCCGAGCGCGTGGCCAGCGGCACCGGCTTGCTGGAGACCTGCCAGATCCTGTGCGAGGCCGATGGCGTGGACGCCCGCGCGTTCGGCAGCGCC
Source organism: Hydrogenophaga sp. UC242_50 (assembly GCF_042697355.1). Classification (NCBI taxonomy): domain Bacteria; kingdom Pseudomonadati; phylum Pseudomonadota; class Betaproteobacteria; order Burkholderiales; family Comamonadaceae; genus Hydrogenophaga; species Hydrogenophaga sp. UC242_50. Next base: position 129,303 of record NZ_CP170553.1, on the reverse strand, counting down.
GCCGCCGTCACCGAGGCCGCGCTGCAAGGCCGGCATCCGCAGGCGCTGGAGGCCCTGGAGATGCTCTGCGGCGTGCTCGGTGCGGTGGCCGGCAACCTCGCGCTCACGCTGGGTGCGCGCGGCGGGGTCTACATCGGCGGGGGCGTGGTGCCGCGCCTGGGCACCTGGTTCGATACCTCGCCGTTCCGCGAACGCTTCGAAGCCAAGGGCCGCTTCGAGGCTTACCAGAGCGGGATTCCGGTGTGGGTGATCACCGCGCAGCAATCGCCCGCGCTGCTCGGCGCCGCCCGCGCGCTCGACGCGCGGCCCTGATCACGACTGGGGCGCGGCCTGCGCGGCGCCCAGCGGCGGGACCGCTCCCTCGCGGTCCTGCCCCGGGTACACCATGAGGTGTGGCACCGGGATCTGGATGCCCTGCGCATCGAAGGCCGCCTTCAGGCGGCGCAGGTACTCGCGCTTGATGCCCCACTGCTCCAGCGGCAGGGTGCGGAAGCGGCAGCGGATGATGAGCGCCGACTCTGCCCAGTTGTCCACGCCGGCGATCTCCATGTCGGCCAGGATGCGGGGCTCGAACGCCGGGTCGGCGCGCAGTTGCGAGGCCACGTCGCGCATCACGGCCATCACGTCCTCCACGTTCTCGCGGAAGGCCACGCGGATGTCCATCACCGCGTGGCTGAAGTCGCGCGTCATGTTGACCACGGTGTTGATGTACCCGTTGGGCACGTAGTGCACGTTGCCGTCGTAGTCGCGCAGCTGCACGTAGCGCAGCGTCACCACCTCCACCATGCCGGCGTGGTCGCCGATCTTGACCACGTCGCCCTGGCGGATCTGGTTCTCCAGCAGCAGGAAGAAGCCGGTGAAGTAGTCCTTCACCAGGCTTTGCGCGCCGAAGCCCACCGCCAGGCCCACCACGCCCGCCGCCCCCAGGATGGGCGCGACCGACACACCCACCTCGCCCAGCACCAGCATGCCGGCCACCAGGCTCACCACCACGACGATCAGGTAACGGAACACCCGGTCCAGCGTCTGGGCGCGCTTGGCGGCCTCGCGGTCGTCCAGCCGGCTGGCGATGCGCTCGCGCAGCGTGCCCACCACGCGCTGCAGCACCACCACCAGCAGCCAGGCCACCAGGACGATCAGCACGATGCGCGTGAGACTGGCGGCGGCGCCGCCCAGGCTGGTCCACCAGCGGGTGGCGATGTCGATGAAGGCTTCGTTCATGGGGTGCTCCGGAAAAAGAAAAAGCAAAGCGGGCGCCGGCCTCGCGGCCGGCGCCCGCCGTGAAAGGGTTTACGGATTGGGAACGGCCGCCAGCGCGGCCAGGAAGCGCTCGCGCCACCAGTGCACGTCCTGCTCGCGGATGCCCTGCAGCAGCGCCTGGTGGCGGCGCTGGCGCTCCTCCAGCGGCATCTGCAGCGCGCGCTGCATGGTCTCGGCCGTGCGCGTGGTGTCGTAGGGGTTGACCAGCAGGGCCTCGCGCATCTGCTCGGCCGCGCCGGCAAAACGCGAGAGCACCAGCACGCCGGGGTCGTCCGGGTCCTGCGCGGCGATGAACTCCTTGGCCACCAGGTTCATGCCATCGCGCAGCGGCGTCACCAGCGCCACGCTGGCGGCGCGGTACAGCCCGGGCAGGCGCTTGCGCGCCACGTTGCGGTGGATGTAGCGCACCGGCATCCAGTCCAGTTCACCGAAGTTGCCGTTGATGGCGCCGCACAGGCTCTCCAGCTCCTGCAGCAGCGCGGCGTAGGCGTCCACCGTCTCGCGGCTGGGCGCGGCGATCTGGATCAGCGTGGCGCTGCCCAGGTTCTCCGGGTAGGCCTGCAGCAGTTGGCGGAACGCCTTGAGCCGCTGCGGCAGGCCCTTGGAGTAGTCCATGCGCTCCACACCCAGCAGCAGGCGGCGGCGCGAATACTCCTTGAGCATCTGCTCGTGCATGTCCTGCGACTCGCGGCCCTTGCCGAGCTCGATGAACTCGTCCACGTCGATGCCGATCGGAAAGGCCTGCGCGCGCAGTGTCTTGCCGAAGGCGCGGAATTCGTGTTCGCCCAGGATGTCGGCCGGCGTCTCTGTGCCCACGTAGCGCGCGAAGTGCGACACATCGGCCTCGCTCTGGAAGCCCACCAGGTCGTAGGCGAACAGCGAGCGCATCAGCCAGTCGTGCTCGGGCACGGCGGCCAGCATCAGCGGGGGTGGCAGCGGGATGTGCAGGAAGAAGCCCATGCGCTGCTCGCAGCCCATGGCGCGCAGCTCAGCGGCCAGCGGGATCAGGTGGTAGTCGTGCACCCAGATGATGTCGTCGGGCCGCAGCAGGGTCTTGAGCTTGTGCGCGAACATCTGGTTCACGCGCCGGTAGCCGCCGATGTAGCCGGCGTCGAAGTCGGCCAGGTCGAGCCGGTAGTGGAACACCGGCCAGAGCACGCCGTTGCTGTAGCCCAGGTAGTAGCTGTCGTGGTCCTCGCGGCTGAGGTCCACCGTGGCCAGCTGCACCTTGCCCGCGTTCTGCACGTGCAGCTCACCCTCGCCGGGCGTGCCGTCCTCCACCACCTTGCCGCTCCAGCCGAACCACAGCCCGCCCGAGGCCTCGAGCGCCTGGCCCAGCGCCACGGCCAGCCCGCCCGAGGCGGTCTTGCGCGGATCGGCGATGCGGTTGGAGATGACGACGAGCCGTCCCATCAAATCACCGAATCCCAGCGGGCCGAGAGGCGCACCGCGGCGTTGATGATGCCCACCATCGAATAGGTCTGCGGGAAGTTGCCCCACATCTCGCCGGTGGTGGCGTGGGTGTCTTCCGACAGCATGCCCAGCGGGTTGCGCGCGGCCAGCATGGTCTCGAAGATCGCGCGCGCCTCGTCGGCGCGGCCGGTGCGCGCGAGCGCGTCGATGCGCCAGAAGGTGCAGATGTTGAACGCGGTCTCGGGCTTGCCGAAATCGTCGGCGGCCTCGTAGCGCCGCATGAAGGGGCCGTCGCACAGGTGCTTCTCCAGCGCGTCCAGCGTGGCGAGGAAGCGCGGGTCCATCGGGTCGATCATGCCCACCTCCACCATCAGCAGCACGCTGGCATCGAGGTCGCGCCCGCCGAAGCTCTCGGCGAAGGCCTGGCGCTCCTCGCTCCAGGACTCGCGCAGGATGCGCTCGCGCATGGTTTCGGCGTGGGTCGCCCAGTAGGAGGCGCGCCCGGGCATCTCCAGCGTGCGCGCGATCTTGGCGAACCGGTCGCAGGCGGCCCAGCACATCAGGGCCGAGCTGGTGTGCACGCGCGCGCGCGTGCGCAGCTCCCACATGCCGGCGTCGGGCTGGTCGTAGATGCGCAGCGCGCGCTCGCCCACCACTTCGAGCTGTTCGAACTCCGCGAGGCCCGCCGGGTGCAGCAGGCGCTCGTCGTGGAAGGCCTGCGCGGCGGCCAGCACGATGTTGCCGTACACGTCGTGCTGGAAGTGCTCCTGCGCCTGGTTGCCCACGCGCACCGGCCCCATGCCGCGGTAGCCGGGCAGGGTGTCGCAGATGCTCTCGGGCAGTTCGCGCTCCAGGCCGATGCCGTGCAGCGGCTGGATGTGGCCGCCGCCCGCGCCCACCACCACGTTGGCGAGCCAGCTGAGGTAGTCCTCCATGGTGCCGACCTCGGACAGGCTGTTGAGCGCGCGCACCACGAAGAAGGCGTCGCGCAGCCAGCAGTAGCGGTAGTCCCAGTTGCGCTGGGTGCCCGGCGCTTCGGGGATGCTGGTGGTCATGGCCGCGACGATGGCGCCCGTGTCTTCGTACAGCGAAAGCTTGAGCGTGATGGCCGCGCGGATCACCGCCTCCTGCCACTCCAGCGGCACCGCCAGGCGCCGGCTCCAGTTGCGCCAGTAGGCCAGGGTCTCCTGCTCGAAGTGGCGCGCGGTGTCGCCGATGCCGGTCTCCAGCGTCTCGTCCGGGCCGAACATGAAGTTGCATTCGCGCGTGAGCAGGAAAGGCTCGCGCGAGAGCACGTGGCTGATGGAGGCATCGGTGTGCAGGCGCAGCGTCAGCCCCTCGCCCACGTAGCGGATGTGGTTGCTGCCCGAGGTGATGGTGGGCGTGACGCGGCCCCAGTCGAAGCGTGGCAGCAGGCTCACGCGGATGCGCGGCGCGCCCTTGAGCGGGCGCACGCGGCGCACCAGCTGGGTGGGCCGGAAGTAGCGGCCGCGCGAGAGAAAACGCGGCGCGAAATCGGTGATGGACAGGCCGTTGCCGTCGTGGTCCCAGAGCTCGGTCACCAGCACGGCGGTGTTGTGCTCGTAGCGCTGGGTGGCTTCGGCCAGGCCCTCGATCTCGATCGCGAACGCGCCCTTTTCGAGATCGTCGCCGCCCAGCAGGGCGTGGAACACCGGGTCGCCGTCAAAGCGCGGCAGGCAGCTCCAGACCACGCGGCCGTGCGGGTCGATCAGCGCGCTGAAGGCGCAGTTGCCGACCATGCCCAGCGACAGCGAGGGGGCGGCGGGTGGCGCGAAACCGGGGGTGGGGCTCATGGGCGTGTGCTGGGAAGGAGGAGGGCGTCGGCCAGCCAGGTGCGCAGGGCCTCCGGGCTGGGGCAGCGGTGGCGGGCCAGGCTTGGGCCATCGCCCACCTTGATGCCTTCGCCGCCCAGGCGCTGCACCACGTCGAAGCCGGCCTCGTCGGTCACATCGTCGCCCGCGAACACCGGCACGCGGCCCGCGAAGGGCGCTTCCTGCATGAAGGCCTCGATGGCGGCGCCCTTGCTCACCCGGGCGGATTTCACCTCCACCACGGCCTTGCCGTGCAGCAACTGCAGGCCGGGTTCGTCGGTGATGGCCTGCGTCAGCGTGCTCATGCACAGCGCTTCCAGCATGGGCGCCTGCCGGTAGTGCAGGGCCATCGAGGTCTGCTTGCGCTCCAGCAGCAGCCCCGCGTGGCGCGCCACCAGCTGTTCGGCCGCGGCGATCGCGCGCGCCAGTCCGCTTGGGCGCGTGGTGGCCGCCCCCCCGTGGGGCGACAGGCGCACCGCGCCGTGTTCGAACGCCGCCGGCCACGGCCAGGGCGAGGCCAGCATGGGCTCCAGGTCTTCGCGGGCGCGCCCCGTCACCAGCGCCAGCGCGCCATCCAGCCGCTGGTGCAGGCCATTCAGCAAGGTCACCAGTGCCGGAGGAATCTCCACCGCATCGGGCCTGCCGGCCAGATCGGCGAGCGTGCCGTCGAAGTCCAGAAACAGCGCGGAGCGGTCGCTCAGCAGTTGGGGCAGTGTGCTCATTGGCCCCTACCGTAACAGGGTGAGCGGTCCCATGTCGTGAAAAATCGTTTTAACCCACCTCGTGGGTGAGAGACTCCGGCCCCGGTTGACGGCGCGCGGATGGGCTCAATCGCCCGGGGCTTCGGGCGCCGAAGACCCCAGCGCCTGCGAAACGGCGGTGACGCGCGCGCGGTGGATGCGCTCGCCCACGCGCTGGCCGCTCAGCCCATCGGCCTGGGCCTGGGCCGCGACCACGGCCGTGTCCACCGAGCGCGAGGCCGACAGCGCCAGCGCCAGCCGCTCGCGCGGTGGGTAAGGTTCTTCTTCCAGGCCGAGGCGGCCGCGCGCGTCGCATTCGCAGGCCAGCAGCACTTCATGGAAACGCGCCGGCTTGCGCAGCGCGTCGCAGCGCTCCAGCAGGCGCTCCACCGCGCCCGCGCTGAAATCGCCGCTGCGGTGGATGTTGCCGTGCTCGCGCGCCACCACGTCGGCGAGTTCGCGGCAATCGGTGGGCACGCGCAGCCGCTCGCACACGCCCTTGAGCAGGCGCGCGCTGCGCTCTTCATGGCCGATGTGGCGCGGCAGCACGTCGGCCGGCGTCGTGCCCTTGCCCAGGTCGTGGCACAGGCAGGCGAAGCGCACCGTCAGCGGCGCGGCCAGGCGCGCGCTCATGTCCAGCACCATCATCAGGTGCACGCCGGTGTCCACCTCGGGGTGGTATTCGGCGCGCTGCGGCACGCCCCAGAGCCGGTCCACCTCGGGCAACAGCCGCTGCAGGGCACCGCAGTCGCGCAGCACCTCCAGCATGCGGCTGGGGCGTTGCTCCATGAGGCCACGCGCCAGCTCCTGCCACACGCGCTCGGCCACCAGGTGGTCGACTTCGCCGTTCGCCACCATCTCGCGCATCAGCGCCAGGGTCTCGGGCGCCACCGAAAAATCGGGAAAGCGCGCGGCGAAGCGGGCCAGCCGCAGGATGCGCACCGGGTCTTCCGCGAAGGCCCCGGTCACGTGGCGCAGCACGCGTTCGCGCAGGTCGCGCTGGCCTTGGTGCGGGTCGATCAAGGGCGCGCGCGCCGGGTCGTCCGCGTGCTCGGCGGCCACCGCCATGGCGTTGATGGTGAGGTCGCGCCGCGCGAGATCGTCTTCCAGCGTGACGCCGGCCTCGGTGTGGAAAGCGAAGCCGTGGTAGCCCGGCGCGGTCTTGCGCTCGGTGCGCGCCAGCGCGTATTCCTCTTTGGTCTTCGGGTGAAGAAAGACCGGAAAGTCGCGCCCCACCGGCAGGAAGCCCTCGGCCGCCATGGCTTCGGGCGTGGCGCCCACCACCACCCAGTCGCGGTCCGCGTGCGAGACGGCGGCGGGCGCGTCCGAAGCGCGCGCCATCAGCGCGTCGCGCACCGCGCCGCCCACGAGATAGGTTTTCATGGAGGCAAGTTTAGGCGCAGGGGCTGGCCGGCCGCGCCTGGGTGCTCAATCCGAATGCCGGCGCGCGCTGCTGAAGCGCACCCGGTACTCCTCGGCCGTGACGCCCAGTTGCTTCAGGAACAGCTTGCGCAGCGACTGCTCGGAGGCATAGCCGACGCGCCCGGCGATCGACTTCAAGGGCAGGTCCCCGTCCTGCAGGAGCACGCAGGCCTTGTCGAGCCTGGCCGCGTCGATGTACTGGTTCGGCGCGACGCCCACTTCCTTCACGAACACGCGGCGAAAATTCCGCTCGCTCATGGCCGCCCGCCGGGCCAGATCGCTCTGCGGCATCGGCGACGCGACGTTGGAGAGAATCCAGTCCTGCACCTCGCGGATGCCCGGGTGCGTGGTGTTCTGGCTGGCCAGGTGCATGCTGTACTGGGACTGCCCGCCTGGGCGCCGCAGGTAGACGACCAGATCCCGGGCCACCGCCAGGGCCAGGGAGCGGCCGAAATCCTCTTCCACCAGGGCCAGCGCCAGATCGATGCAGGCGGTCACGCCCGCCGACGTCCAGAGATGACCGGCGCGGATGTAGATCGCGTCGGGCTCCACCTTCACATCCCTGAACTTTCGCTGCAGCAGGCCCGCCGCGCTCCAGTGGGTGGTGGCGCGCAGGCCGTCCAGCAGCCCGGCCTCCGCGAGGAAGAAGCTGCCCGAGCACAGGCCCACCAGGCGGTTCACCCGGGAGGCGTTGTCGCGGGCCCATTCCACCAGAGGCTGGTTCGACGCCAGGGCCTGCTCGATGGCGCGCGCGCCCACGATGACCGCGATGTCCGGGAGGTCGGTCGCGTCCACGGCCTTCGTGGCTTCCAGCGACATCTGCAGGTCGGAGGCGATCGTGCCAACCCGGGTGGAGGCGATCCTCACGCTGTAGCCGGGCGGTCGGCCACTTTGCGCCAGATGGATGTTGGCGTACTCCAGCACGCTCATGGTGCCGATGGCCTCCAGCGCCTTGAACCCTGGGTACACGACCAGGTCGACCCGGACGGGTGAAGAGTGCATAGGGACTTCCATGTTTCAGTGGTTTCGTTGTGCCTGTGTTGTCGTTTCACGAATGGCCCGTTCCGATCCGGCCAACTTGACCGATGCGCCGGCCAACCCGGCTCGAAGCGCCCGTCAACGGGTAGCGCTCAGGCGCCGTCGCCGATATCGTGCGGGGCCCTCTTCGAAAGACGAAGCCAACTATAAGGACCCCCCAAAGATGAAATCGCGCGCTGCCGTGGCCTTCAAGGCCGGAGAACCGCTTCAGATCGTTGAAATCGACGTGGCCCCGCCGCGCCAGGGCGAAGTGCTGGTCCGCATTACGCACACGGGCGTGTGCCACACCGACGCCTTCACGCTGTCCGGCGACGACCCGGAAGGTCTCTTCCCCGTGGTCCTGGGCCATGAAGGCGCAGGCATCGTGGTCGAGGTCGGCGAAGGCGTCACCAGCGTCAAGCCGGGCGACCACGTGATCCCGCTGTACACGGCCGAATGCGGTGAATGCCTGTTCTGCCGATCCGGCAAGACCAACCTGTGCGTGGCCGTGCGCGCCACCCAGGGCAAGGGCGTGATGCCCGATGGAACGACGCGCTTCTCCTACAACGGCCAGCCCATCCACCACTACATGGGGTGCTCCACCTTCAGCGAGTACACCGTGGTGGCCGAGGTGTCCCTGGCCAGGATCGACGCGCAGGCCAACCCCGAGCAGGTCTGCCTGCTGGGCTGTGGCGTGACCACCGGCCTGGGGGCCGTCAAGAACACGGCCAAGGTGCAGGAAGGCGACTCGGTGGCCGTGTTCGGGCTGGGCGGCATCGGTCTGGCCGTGGTCCAGGGCGCCAAGCTGGCCAAGGCCGGCCGCATCATCGCGGTCGACACCAACCCCTCGAAGTTCGACCTGGCCAGGACCTTCGGCGCGACGGATGTCGTCAACCCCAAGGACTTCGACAAACCCATCCAGCAGGTCATCGTGGAAATGACCGGCTGGGGCGTGGACCATTCCTTCGAGTGCATCGGCAACGTCCACGTGATGCGCGCGGCCTTGGAGTGCGCGCACCGCGGCTGGGGCCAGTCCGTGGTCATCGGCGTGGCCGGTGCGGGCCAGGAAATTTCCACACGCCCGTTCCAGCTGGTCACCGGCCGAAAGTGGATGGGCACGGCCTTTGGCGGCGTCAAAGGCCGCACCGAACTGCCCGGCATGGTGCGCGACGCGATGGCAGGCCATCTGCAGTTGGCGCCCTTCGTCACCCACACCCGCCAGCTCAGCGAGATCAACGAAGCCTTCGACCTGATGCACGAAGGCAAGTCGATCCGCACCGTCGTGCGCTTCTGAGCGGTCGCGCTTGCGGGGCGGGACCGCGGTGAACGGCTCAGCCGTTCGCGGGCACGCGCGAAGCCTCGATCTGGCCCAGCAGCCACTGCAGGCCGGCCAGGTGCTGCTGGTCGTGGCTGCAGAGGTAGTGCACCAGGCCGCGCAGGGTCACGGGCCCATAGCCCTCGAACACCGCGGTGCGCTCGAACCGATCGGGCGCCAGCCCGGCCAGCAGGGCCACCGTGCGGGCCCGCGCGGCGCGGAAGTCGAGCAGGGCCTGCGCCGCGTCGGACGTGCCGTAGCCGCGTTCGATGACCAGGGCGTCGGTGTCGATGGACACCAGCGTCGGATGGCTTTCGTTCAGCGTGCGGTGGAAGCGCACCTGATAGCCATCGATTTCGATGTCGCGCACATGGCAGACCTGCTCGAGCGCGGTCAGCGGCTCGCTGGGCACGCCGGCCCAGGACGGCGGCGCCCATTGCGTGAACCCGCTGGGGAACGCGGCAAAGTGCGCCTCCAGCTGGCCCGGGAAGGCTTCCAGGGCGGCGAGGGTGACGGCGTTCATCATCCGCTCAGCGGCCCAGCCGGTACGGCTCGTCGAAATCGATGAAGTCGTGCTCGGCCAGCGCCTCGTCCACCCAGGCCTTCACCCCGGGCAGCGCGCGCACGCGGGCCACGTAGGCGGCGAGGTCGGCCGGCACGGGCAGCTCGTAGGTGGCGATGCGCATGCACACCGGTGCGAAGTACGCATCGGCGATGCTGAACGCGCCAAACAGCAGGGCCCCGGCCGGCTGGGCCGCCAGCAGCTCGCTCCACAGGCCGCACAGGCGGGCCACGTCGGCGCGCACGTCCGGCTTGTCGCGCCAGATCAGGCGGCCGATCTCGGGCAGCGAGGCCTCGATGTTCATGGGGCAGTGGTTGCGCAGCGCGCCAAAACCGCTGTGCATCTCGGCGCAGACGCTGCGCGCCCGCGCCCGGGCGCGCACGTCCTGCGGCCAGAGCTGCTTCTCGGGGAAACGCTCGGCGAGGTACTCGGCGATCGCCAGCGTGTCCCAGATGGCAAAGCCGTCGTCCACCAGCACCGGCACCTTGGCGACCGGGCTGACCGCGCGCAACTCCTTCTTGAAGACCGAATTCACGTCGAACGAGTCGAAGCGGATCATCTTCTCTTCGAACGCAATGCCCGCCTGCTTCATCAGCACCCAGGGGCGCATGGACCAGGACGAGTAGTTCTTGTTGCCGACGTAGAGCTGCAGTGCCATGGAAAGGATCTCCTGAAAGAACCGCCCATGGTAGAGGGTCGCCGGCCACGCATTGATGCCAAAACGCCAGGCGATTGATTCGCGGCCCATGAGGCCCGAGCGGGTTCACGGAAGGTGTTCTGAGGTGAATGCTTTAGGCGTATTTTTCAAGAATGCGCGTCGAGCGCTCCACCTGCAGGAAGGTGTTGATTTCGGAGTCCGATTCCGACACCGCTTCCATGACCGAGCAGGCCATCATCCGGTAGAAGGCTTTGTCCATCGCCTTGCGCGCGGCACACATCTGCTGGGCCACATCCTCGCAGCCCCGGCCATTCTCAACCATCTCGATCAGGCCGCGCACCTGGCCTTCGATGCGCTTGAGCCGGTTGACCACATCGCGCTGATGCTCGGGGCGGTAGGTCGAGTCTTCCTCGGTGGGGGTGGGGATGGGCGCGAGGCGGCGGTTGGGCTTTTTGAGAACGGGTGCGGCCATTGGGGCTCCTGTCGGTTAAAGGTATTCATTTCTGCCACACGCGAAGTGTGCCAAAAAAATACCCCCGCCCCCAAAAAAGCCCGAAGTTTCGGCTCAGCGGCCGGCGCCGTGCCGGTAATCCAACAGCTGGCTGCGCCCGCCGCGGTCGCCGAGGTAGGTCGGGGCCACGCTGTGCACGCTGGCGGGCCGGATGCCCAGTGCCGAAAGGTCGGGCCATTGCCGCGAGGCCACGTTGTCCACCGTCATCGAATCGAGGTTGTCGCGGCTCATCACCGGGTCGCCGGGCATGGCCTCCATCACCATGGCCTGCAGCCGCGCCAGTGGTGCGGGCAGCGGCAGCACGGGGCGCTGCCGGCTGCCATGGCGCCCGGCGATGCGCACGAGCTCGGCCAGGGTGAACACCTCGGGCCCGACGCATTCGAACGTCTGGCCCGCGCTGCTCATGGGCAGGTCGCGGTCGCGCAGGCAGGTCACCACCGCCTGGGCCACGTCTTCCACCCACACGGGCTGAAAGCGCGCGTTCGCGCCGGCCAGCGGCACGACGGGCAGCACGGCCTGCAGGCGCGCGAACAGGTTGAGAAAGCGGTCGCCCTCGCCAAAGACCACGCTGGGCCGCAGGATGGTGAGGTCCAGGCCCGCGCCGCGCAGCACCTCTTCGCCGCGCGCCTTGCTGCGCTGGTAGCGTGACGGGCCGTCCAGGCTCGCGGCCAGCGCGCTCACGTGCACCACGCGGCGGATGCCGTCGGCCGCGCAGGCCTCGGCCAGCGAGAGTGGCAGTTCCACGTGCACGCGCTCGAAGTCGTCTTCGCTGCCGTGCAGGATCGCCACGAGGTTGACGAGCGCGTCGTGCCCGTCCAGCAGGCTGAGCAGTTGCCCGGGGTCGTGCACGTCGGCTTCGAGCACCGTCACCCGAGGCAGGTGCTGCACATGCGCGGCGTTCAGGGCGCGGCGGGTGGGCACGGTGATGCGCCAGCCCTGGCGGTGCAGTTTTTCGCAGACGTGGCGGCCGATGAAGCCGGTGCCACCGAGGACAAGAACGTTCTTCATGGGCGTCAGGGCAGGTCGGGGTTGACGGTGGGGGCGTTCACCGGGCGCGGGCCCACGGTGCCCAGCCGCGCGCGCAGCGACTGCGGCTGGCCGGTGATTTGCGCGGCGTAGTTGGTGGTGTTGGCCAGCACGCGCTTGACGTAGTCGCGCGTTTCCTCGAACGGGATGTTCTCGGTCCAGACCTCGCCCGGCAGCACCGGCCCGTTGCGCCACTGGCGCGAGCGGCCGGGCCCGGCGTTGTACGCGGCGGCGGCCAGCGGCAGCGAGCCCTGGAAGTCGTCGAGCGCGAACTTCAGGTAGGCGGTGCCGATCTGGATGTTGGTGTCGCGCTCGGTGATCTGGGCGGGTTTGAAGTTGGTCAGGCCGATCTTGTTGGCGGTCCAGCGCGCGGTGGCCGGCATCACCTGCATGAGCCCGGAAGCGCCCACGCCCGAGCGGGCGTCGGTGATGAAGCGGCTTTCCTGCCGGATCAGTCCGTACACGTAGGCCGGGTCCAGGCCGATCTCGGTGGCGCGGCTGACCACCTGGGCGCGGTGCGGCGTGGGGAAGCGCTGCGCGTGGTCCATCGATTCGGGCGTGCGCAGGCTGGTGTTGATGCAGCGGTCCCAGAGCTCATGCTGGCAGGCCAGGGCCGAGGCGGCCAGCAGCTCGCGCTCGCCCATGCCGCCGGGGGTGTGCAGGCCCACGGTGTAGTTCCACTCGCGCACGCCTTCGCTGCGCAGGCCCAGGCGGATGGCGATCAGCGCGCGGCGCAGGCCGGGGTTGTTCTGCGCGGCGGCGACTTCCTCGGCGGTGAGCGGTGCGGGCGCGGCCGGCACGGTGATGGGCCGGCCGAGTTCTTCCATCGCCAGCTGTTCGTAGAAGTCGCGGGTGGAGGCGATGCTCTCGAACAGCTCGCGCGCCTTGGCCGAGGCGGCCACCGGGTCGGGCAGCTTGAGCGCCTGCACCGCGCGCGCTTCCCAGTACACCCAGGCCGGGTCGCTCTGCTGGGCCTCGCTCATGGCGGCCACGGCATCGTGCACGGCGCTCCAGGAGCCCGCGCGCATGCCCGCGCGCGCCTTCCAGGCCAGGTGCTCGTCGTGCATGTGGCGGTCTTCGCCGTTGGCGAAGTAGCCCAGCGCCTCGGCCTGCAGCTTCTGCGCCGAGCGCTTGCCGATCACGCCCCAGGTCCAGCTGCGCTCTTCCTTGGTGAGCTGGGCCTTCCAGCGCGTGCGGTCCATCTCCAGCGCGGCGGCGGTGGGGTCGTTGGCGGCGAGGCGGATGATGGCCAGCGTCACCAGTTCCTTGGTGCGGGGCCGGATCGCGGTGAGTTTTTCGTCCAGGTACTTCGCGGGGTCGCTTGCGATGCTGTCGACCGTGGCGCTCAGGTCCGGGTCCAGCACTGCCACGGCCTGGGTGCGCAGCGCGCGCGCGGTTGGCGTCCATGGCCAGCCGGGCGCGCTGCCACACCACCTGGGGTTTGAGCTGCCCGGCGTCGAGCAGGAACTTGGCGGCGGTCGCGCAACCATCTTCGGCCTCGCGCTGCGCGTGCCAGTTGGCCTGCACCACGGGCGCCACGGCCTCGCCGGTCGCGCGGCCGGTCATCACGTCGCGCATGAGTGCGTAGCAGCGCACCTGGCGGTCGTCGTTCATGCGAAAGCGTGGCAGCTCGGCGTCGAAGTTGGCCCAGTCGCGTGCCTTGCCTAACTGCAGCAGCCAGTCGTTGCGCAGGCGGTCTTCCCAGTAGGTGCCCGCCATGCGGTCGAGCGCGGCGCGGATGTCCACCGGCGTGGCGATGTCCAGCCGCGAGCGGATGCTCCAGTAGTTCGCCAGCGGCTCCAGCGCGTGGCCGCGCACGGTGGGCAGCAGGTTGGCGAGCTGGAAGCTGTTGCCGCGCGAATAGGCCGAGCGCATCTCCAGCAGCGCGGCATCGCCGCCGCCGCTGGTGGCTTGTGCCAGCGCAAGGCCCGGTGTCACGAGCACCGCCATAATGAGCCGCAGTCCCAGCCCTTGCAGGCGTCGACCGATTCGCCGCGCGCTGCCCTGTTTCTCATCAACCAGATTCATGTGTCGATTATGGACAACAAAGACGGTCAGAGTCCCCACAAACCCCACGCTTCGCCGGGCGACGGATCGGCGGCTGCGCTGAAGGTCGAATGGCGCAAATCGCTGATTGAAAAACGACAGTCTCTGGCCGACCGCGCCTGGCGCAACGACCTGCTGCAGCGGGTCATGCGCGTGTGGCTGATCCACCGGCCCGACACCGTCATCGGCGCGTATTGGCCGATCAAGGGCGAGTTCGATCCGCTGCCCGCGCTGTTCCGCTGGCAGGAGGCCGGCCTGGAGGAGGACGCGCAAGGGCAGCAGCAGCACCGGCGCATCGGCCTGCCGGTGGTGAACAAGGTGGACAAGACGCTGACCTTCTACACCTGGTACCCGGGTTGCCCGATGGAAGAAGACGCCTACGGCATTCCCAAGCCGAAGGACACCGAGATCGTCGTGCCCACGCTGATTTTCGTGCCCTGCGTGGGCTACGGGCCCGGCGGTTTCCGCCTGGGCTATGGCGGCGGTTTCTATGACCGCACGCTCGCCAGCCTGAATCCCAAGCCGTTCACCGTGGGCCTGGGCTACGACTTCGGCTGGCTGCCCTACCTCAAGCCCGAGATCCACGATGTGCCGCTGGACGCGATCCTGAGCGACACGGGCGTGATGTGGCCTGAGCGCTGAGCGGCACCGCCGTGTCGGTCGCACGGCGAACTTGGGGAAATGGGTGAGTCACTCAGGTCTTCCAGCGCCGTGCTGGGTATCAAAGACTGTTTGAACATGAATTCTTTCCACATTGCGTCGAACACCGGCCGCTGTGCCGCGTCGAATGAAGGCGACATCGTCGGCTCTCAGGGTCGCCTTCGCTCCTATGAAGACCTGGCCCTCCTCATGCAGGAAACGCTGGGCACGTTCTTCCCGCTCGAAGGCCCCTTCCTGGGTCTGGCGGATTGCCGATCGGTGTTGACCGCCATGAACCACGGATTCAGTGCCCTGACCTCTGAAAGGCGCTGTGAGGCGAGGGCCGCACTGCAAGCTCTGCGCGATGAGTTGAGCCTCTCGGACCCGAATGGCGCGTGGTCCAAGGACATTCACGCCGACTTGAAAGAGACCATCCGCCAGTGCGCCTCGCCGCTGAACACGTTGCAACGCGACTTGGTTCGGCACATCACGGGCTATCTGGCCGAGGCGGACGTGCGGGTCGCAGGTGCGGTCAACCGAAAACTCAGGAAGGCCACCGAAGACCGGCTGCTGGCCCAGGCGATCAGAAGCCACTTCTCGGTGACGCGGTCACAAGATGGCGTCATGCCGGCGTTTCAGTCGTTCCTGGCAAGCATCAAGCAACTCGATGAGTACATGCAGGGGACCCCCTTGATGGCCTTGTCGGAGAAGCTGACCCGTCTCTTTGACATCGAGGACAGAACGAAGGTGTTTGACCAGATGCTGTGCTTTGTCGAGGCCATGCCGCAGGGTTTCCGATCGAAGCCGCTGGTGGCCCTCGGGGGGCGCTTCTGGGAGTTGTGGCAAGACGACCGGCACGATCGATTCGATGCCCTCCTGAATCTGGCCAAGACATGCCGTTCGATGAGGGATGGCCTGTTTTCGAGGAACTGGCCGGGTCATTGATCTCGCTCACCGAAGAGTCGGTGGAAAACCGGTTCAACGCGCTGTTGAACATCGCGAATGAGGCGCCGCTGGCTCGGCGCAGCGAATGCCTGGTCTGCTTGGCCAAAGAACTGGCGTGCATTCCCAATGAAGAAAGAAAGGCGTCGTTCGATCGGATCCTGCAAATGAACCAGGTCATTCCCGCTGACGAGCAAGGCGCGGTGCTGGTTGCGTTGGCAACCCAATGCGCAAACCTTCCCGAAGACGTCAGCAAAAACGGGTTCGACGCCGTTCTTGATGGGGCGAAGGCATTGCCCGATGCTCAGCGCGCGCAGCCACTGGTCGCCCTGGCTGGCCGTCTCTCGGTGCTGCCGGACAGCTCATCGATGCTGCAGGTGCTCAACGCGCTCCTGGTGGTGGTCGAGTCGATGACTGAAGGCCGGGAAGGGGTGTTGATCGAGGCGGCCAATGGCCTGTATGGCTTGGACAGCGAAGCCAAGGTGCTGGCGCGCGAGGCCGTTCTGAACGTTGCCGACCAACTTCCCCCGGAGCAGAGGATGCTCGTGCGGGCGCAGCTGGAACCATTGGGCGTCTAGGCGGCTTTGGGCGAAACCGGTCTTCGATGCCGGTTGCCCGGCGCCGCTACGGATGGTCCGCGCTCGCGTGCACCTCGGTGATGCGCTTCTCGCGCCGCACGAGGTAGAGCCCGCTGCCCACGATGATGGCCGCGCCCACCCAGGTGTGGGCGCTGGGCAGGGTGTGCCAGATCAGCCAGTCCAGCCCCAGGCCCCAGGCCAGCGCGCTGTACTCGAACGGGGCCACGGCCGAGGCCTGGCCGTGGCGGAAAGCCTCGGTGATGGCGAGCTGGCCGCAGAAGCCGGTGACGGCCAGGGCCACCAGCAACAGCGCGTCGCTGCGCCGGATCGGCACCCACTCGGCCCAGGAGAGCGCGCCCGCGCCGAGGGCCATGAACACCATCATCCAGAACACCATGCTCTCGCTGCTGTCGGTGCGGGTGGCCAGGCGCCCGACCACGGCCGAGATCGCGTAGCACAGGGCCGCGCCCAGCGTGGCGAGGCCGCCGAGGGTGACGAAGCCGGCCTGCAGGTCGCCGCCGCTGGGGCGCAGCGCGATGAGCACGCCCACGAAACCGATGGCAATCGCCCACCAGTGCGCCTTGGGCACGCGCTCCTTGAGCACGGGCACCGAGAGGGCGGTGATGAGCAGCGGCGAGATGAAGAACAGCGTGTACGCGGCCGACAGCGGCAGCTCGCGAACGCCCAGGGTGAACAGCGCGAGCATGGTGATGCCGAGCACGCCCCGCAGCAGGTGCAGCGGCCAGCGGACCTTGAGCAAGGTGTGCCAGCCACCGCGCCACGAGATGTAAAGCAGCACCAGCGGCAGGGCGGTGAGGCCGCGCAGCGCGGCGATCTGCAGCACCGGGTAGGTGGCGGAGAGGGTCTTGAGCACCGCGTCCATGAACGCGAAGAAGCCCACGGCCACGAGCATGAAGGTGATGCTGCGCAGGTTGCCGGCGGCGAGGTGCTGAGAGGACGACATGAAGACTTTGGATGGGAAAGCGCCGGAGTGTGCCTGAGCGCGCGCGATCGCGCAGGCACCACCGCGCCTCAGTCCATCTGGTCCACTGTGTCGGGATCGGGCACGTCGCCGATGGCTTCGCGCGTTTCGGCGGCCTGCTTGAGCAGCCATTCGCAAAAGGCCTTGACCTCGGGCCGCTGCGCGCTGCGCGGCGCGACCAGCAGCCAGTACACGAGCGGCGAGTCCAGCCGGGTGTGGGGCAGGGGCTCGACCAGCGCGCCGCTGGCCAGGCTTTCGGCCACCAGCGGCAGGCGCGCGAGCGCCACGCCCTGGCCGGTGAGTGCGGCCTGCACGATCTGGTTGGCGTAGTTGAAGTACATCCAGCGCTGCGGCGAGAGCTTGGCCAGCGTGGCACGGCCACCGCGTTTGCCGGCCGGGGTGGCGGGCTTGTTGCCGAAGGTGTCGAGCCAGCGTTGCCAGGTGAGCCATTCGAGGTGGCGCGTGCGGTGCGCGTCACCGGCCTCGATGAGGGCGCAGCGCGAGAGGTCTTCAATGCTGTGGATGGGCTGGGTCTTGAGCAGCCAGGGGCTGGCCACGGGCGTGAGCTGTTCGCCGAAGAGGCGCTGCGCGTCGGCGGGCATGGCCTGTGGCACGGCGTAGCGCAGGGCGAGGTCCACGTCGGAGGTGGCAAGGTCCACAGCGTTGTCGGTGGCGTCGATGCGGATGTCGATGTCGGGGTGGTCGCGCTGGAAGGCTTCGAGGCGCGGAATCAGCCACATGGAGGCGAACGAGGCCCAGGTGGTGATGCGCAGCGCCCTTGCGGCCCGCGCTCTGGCGGATCTGCCGCACGGCCGCGTCGATGCGCTCCAGCGCCATGCTGGAGGCGCGCAGCAGTTGCGAGCCCGCGCTGGTGAGTTCGACCGCGCGCGTGTGGCGCAGGAAGAGGGCGGTGCCGACCTCGTCTTCGAGCGCCTGGATCTGCCGGCTGACCGCGCTTTGCGTGAGCGAGAGTTCTTCGGCGGCAGCGCGGAAGTTGAGGTGGCGGGCCACGGCTTCGAAGGCGCGCAGATGCCCGGCGGCAATGGGGCGGGTGCGGGGGTGGCTGCTGGTGAGCTGCATGGGGGGCTCCGGGCATTGATGCGGTTAGCGAATCAATAGCTTACTGCGTATTCATTGGACGCAGAGGGCGTTCGGCCCGAACATTCATTCCCAGGATGAGCCATCGTCCCTTGTTAAGGAGCCTTCCATGAACACCCGTTTCGCCCCCATTGCCGTTGTGTCCGACCGCGTTGCCTGCCCCGCTGCCCTGCGTGGCTGGCGCCTCGACGCGCGCCGCGCGATGACCCTGCGCCCGCAGGTGCCGAGCCGCCTGCACATCACGCAGGGCCGAGCGTGGGTGACGCTGGGTGTGCCGCACCAGGGCGCGGGCAACGAATCGGGTGACGTGATGCTGGCCGCGGGTGAAAGCCTGGTGGTGCCGGCGGGCGCGCGCCTGGTGATGGAGCCCTGGCAGCCGGCCAGCGCCGGCCCGGTGCGTTTCGACTGGTGCGCCGAGCCCCAGGCCGTGGACCAGCCCGATCGCTTCGGCCGCGAGGTGGTGGCGCCGTCGCGCGAGCTTGCCGTGGCCCTGGGGCAGGCAGGCTGGGCGTTCGCCCGGCTGATGCGCGGCCTGTTCGGCTACAGCGAGTACCTCGTTGCCGGCCGGGGCCGGGTGCTCACGCCCTACGAATCCAACCCGCCCTGAGGCCTCGCGCGCCCACGCTCTGTCGCTGCGCGGGTCGCTGCCCTCCGAGGGGGCTGGCCTTGCTTGGGGCGGCCCTGCGCTGCGGCCGTCAGCGGGGCTTGCGTTTCGGCT
This sequence comes from Hydrogenophaga sp. UC242_50, assembly GCF_042697355.1. Classification (NCBI taxonomy): domain Bacteria; kingdom Pseudomonadati; phylum Pseudomonadota; class Betaproteobacteria; order Burkholderiales; family Comamonadaceae; genus Hydrogenophaga; species Hydrogenophaga sp. UC242_50. The sequence goes on along the minus strand of NZ_CP170553.1, from coordinate 110,544 downwards.
TGCGCGCGGCCACCGCCGCCTCCAGCGCGAGCCGTGCCCAGGGCAGCATGAGCGCGGGTGACTCCAGCGCCTCGTCCGGGGGCGTGTGGTAGTGCAGCCGCCCGGACTTGCCCTTGAATTCGTACACGAAGGGGCGGCCGCCGGCGGCCAGCCAGCGCGGCTCGGTCTCGGCGTTGGTCTTGAGGAACAGCGTGTCCCACGCAATGATCGCGATGTTCATGCCGTCGGTGGAAATGCCCCAGCCGCCGAACATGCGCTTGGGCACGCACGGCCCCACGCCCGAGAGCAGTTCGCAGGCGTGTCGGGCGAAGGGATCGACGGGTTTGACCATGGCCGGATCTTAGGGCGCCATCCGGCAGAATGCGCCGATGGCCCGACCAAAATCCGCATCCCACGAGCTCAAGCGCGACGAAATCCAGAACGTCGCGGCGCGCTGCTTCGCCGCGCAGAGTTTTCCCGCCACAAGCATGAACGAGGTCGCCGCCGCCTGCGGCACCAGCAAGGCGCGGCTCTACCACTACTACGAGAGCAAGGAAGCGATCCTGTTCGACCTGCTCGACCGCTACACCCAGCGCCTGCTCGCCCTCATCGGCGAGGCCGAGGCGCGCGCGCAACGCAAGAACCTGAGCGAGCGCGACGCCCTGAGCGAGCTGGTGCGGGCCTTCCTGGCCGAGTACGAGACTTCGGCCACGCGCCACATCGCCCTGGTGTCCGACACCAAGTTCCTCGGCCCCGTGCAACGCATGCTGATCGTCAACCGCCAGCGCGATGTGGTGGCGGCGTTCACCCGTTTCATCATCCGCGCCTACCCCGAGCGCGTGACACCGGCCAACCAGACCGCGTTGACCATGATGCTGTTCGGCATGATCAACTGGACCTTCACCTGGCTGCGCCCGGGCGGCCCCATGAGCTACAGCGCCTTCGCCGAGGAGGTGGTGCAGATGCTGGAACGCGGTTTGTCCGGTGGCCCCACGGGGGCATCATGATTTACGTATGCGTAATTGATTTCGTTTAGGTAAAATTTGTGCTTCCCCACAGGAGACCCCCCATGAGCAAAGCCTTCGCCTCCCAGGCCGACCTGGACGACAAGAAAACCACTTTCGAACAGCTCAGCAAACATTGCTGGGCCTACACCGCCGAAGGCGACCCGAACTCGGGCGTGATCATTGGCGAGAAGTTCATCATGGTGAGCGACGCCACGGCCACGCCGGCCATGGCGCAGGACCTGATCAGGCAGATCCGAACCGTCTCCGACAAGCCCATCAAGTACGTGCTGCTGACCCACTACCACGCGGTGCGCGTGCTGGGTGCGAGCGCCTACGTGGCCGAGGGCGCGACCGAAGTGATCGCCAGCCGCGGCACCTACGAACTCATCGTGGAGCGCGGCGCCGAGGACATGCAGAGCGAGATGGAGCGCTTCCCGCGCCTGTTCCGGGGCTCCGAGAGCGTGCCCGGCCTGACCTGGCCGACGCTGGTGGTGGGCGATGGCCAGCCCGGCCGCCAGGGCTCGTTGACCGTGGACCTGGGTGGCGTGAAGGTCGAGATCTGGCACCCGGGCCAGGGCCACACGCGCGGTGACACCATCGCCTGGGTGGAAGAAGAGAAGGTGCTGTTCAGCGGCGACCTGGTGGAATACGAAGCCGGCGTGTACACCGGCGACGCGCAGCTGGAAGAATGGCCCGCCACGCTCGAAGCCCTGCGCGCACTCCAGGCCGAGGCCATCGTGCCCGGCCGTGGCGAAGCCATGAAGGGCCGCGCCGATGTGGACAAGGCGCTGGACTACACCAAGCGCTGGGTGACCACGCTGTTCCAGGCCGGCAAGGAAGCCGCCGCCGCCGGCATGGACCTCAAGGCCGCCATGGCCCACACCCGCAAGAGCATGGACCCGGTGTTCGGCCACGTGTTCATCTACGAACACTGCCTGCCGTTCGACGTGAGCCGCGCCTACGACGAAGCCAAGGGCATCAAGAACCCCCGCATCTGGACGGCCGAGCGCGACAAGGACATGTGGGCGGCCTTGCAGGGCTGACCGCGAAGCGGGCGGACCTACAAGCGCACAGCGCGCCGCAGGGCTGACCGCAGGCCTGGCTCAGGCGGGCTGCTGCCCGCTTCGGGCGGCCAGCACGGCCGCCATCTGCGCCACCAGTTCGGCCAGGGGGCCCGTGCCTTCCCCGGCATAGATGGAGACCGCGATCGGCGGTTCGCCCTGGAACGGCGCGTGGCGCCGCACGCGGTAGCCGGCCACCGCATTCCGGGGCAGGAGCGACAGGCCCAGCCCGGCCTCCACCGCCACCAGCACGTTGTGCAGGCTGTTGCCCGTGAAGGCGATGTACCAGCCCAGCCGCTCCTGTTCCACGCGCTCGAACATGGCCTCGCGGTAGAGGCCGCCGGGCGGAAAAGCCACCAGCGGCAGGGGGTTGGGCCAGGCCGGCGGGGCCTCGGCGCTTTCGAACCAGGCCATGGCCTCGGGAAAGCTCGCGCGGTGATCGGGGCTGGCGCTCTGTTCCTTGGCGATGGCGATGTCCAGTTCACCGGCCCGGTAGCGCCGGATCAGATCGCGGCTCAGGCCGGCCGTCACGTCCAGGTGGATCTCGCGGTGGCGCCGCGCAAAGTCCGCAAAGGCCTGGGCCATCGGCGCGCTGACCAGGTCTTCGGGCACCCCGATGCGCAAGGACACCGTGCCCGCGGGGTCGCGCAGCGCCGATGCCGCCTCTTCCTGCAGCGCCAGGATGCGGCGCGTGTAGCCGAGCAGGCGCTCGCCGGCCGCCGTGGGCTGGATCGGCCGCGCCGCGCGATCGATCAGCACCTGCCCGACGGCTTCTTCCAGGCGGGCGAGCTGCTGGCTGATGGTGGACTGCGTCATGCTCAGGCGGTCCGCCGCCAGGGTGAAGCTGCCGGCATCGGCGATGGCCGCAAAAGCGCGCAGCAGGCGGGGGTCGAGCAGAGGAATCATTTGAAAAATGGATGAAATTCATCCTAACATTTAATTTCCAAATGTTGGCCGCCTTGCCTACAGTGGAGCCACCATGCTTCGCCGTTCCATCCTTGCCTCACTCGCCGTGCTTCCATTTGCCTCTTCGGGGAGTGAGGCCGGGAAGGCCTTCCCGCTGCATGTCGCCGCCGGCCGGAACGATGTCGCCGGCATCCGTCGGCTGTTGGCCGAGGGCGCGCCGATCGACGCGCGCGACGGCAGTGGCGCGACCGCGCTGCTGGTCGCCACCCATGCCAACCAGGTCGAGGCGGCCCGCGCCTTGATCGAGGCCGGCGCCGACGTCAATGCCAAGGACGGCATCAACGACAGCCCTTATCTCTACGCGGGAGCCCGGGGCCACCTGGCCATCCTGAAGATGACGCTGTCGCACGGCGCCGATCTCAAGAGCACCAACCGCTACGGCGGCACCGCGCTCATCCCGGCGGCCGAGCGCGGCCATGTGGAGACGGTGCGCGCGCTGATCGAGGCGGGTGTCGCGGTCGACCACGTCAACCGGCTCGGCTGGACCGCGCTGCTGGAGGCCATCATCCTGGGCGACGGCGGCGAGCGCCACCAGCAGATCGTGGGCCTGCTCGTGAAGGCCGGCGCCAATGTCAACCTGGCGGACAAGGACGGCGTCACGCCGCTGCGCCATGCCCGCACCAAGGGCCAGAAGCCGATCGAAGCGATGCTGCTGGCCGCCCACGCGCGCTGAAGCCCCATGAGCGACACAGACACCCACTTCCTGCACCAGGCCATCGAACTGGCGCGCGACAACATGGCCCAGGGCGGCCGCCCGTTCGGCGCGGTGGTGGTGCGCGGTGGCGAGGTGCTGGCGCACCGGCGTCAACGAGATCCTGCGCGACCCACGACCCGACGGCCCACGCGGAGATGTCGGCCCTGCGCGCCGCCAGCCGCCGGCTCGGATCGCCCGACCTGAGCGGCTGCGCTGTCTACGCCAGCGGCCACCCCTGCCCCATGTGCCTGGCGGCGATGCGGCTGGCCGGCGTGGTGCGGGTCGCCTACGCCTATTCCAACGAGGAGGGCGCGCCGTTCGGGCTGTCCACGGCGGCGATCTACGAAGACCTCGCCAAGCCCTTGGCCGAGCAGTCCATGCACATTCGCCACCTGCCGGTGCCGCGCCCAGATCTGTACGCGCAATGGGCGCAGGCGCAGGCGCAGGCACGGAACCGGAAGGCCTAGGCCCGTGAAGGTGAACGTCCGCTGGCTGCTGGTCGCGGTGGCCCTGATCGCGCTCAACCTGCGGCCCTTCATCGCGGGCATCGGGCCGCTGGCGGCCGACATCGGCCGGCACACCGGGCTCGGTCTGAAGGGGATGTCGCTGCTGACCCTGGTGCCGATGCTGCTGATGGGCGTGTTCGCCTTCGCGGGCCCCTGGCTGCAGACCCGCATCGGAGCACGCCGCGCCGTGGTGGCCGCGCTGATCCTGCTGGTGCTGGGCTCCGTGCTTCGCCTGTTCACGCAGAACGGCTGGCAGCTGGTGGGCACCGCCGCCCTGCTGGGCTTGGGTGCGGCGGTGGTGCAGGCGCTGCTGCCCGGCATCGTCAAGCGGCAGTTTCCGCGCCATGTCGGTGTGGTGATGGGCCTGTACTCGGCGATGCTGATGGGCGGCGGCGCGCTCGGTGCGCAGGTCGCGCCGCTGGTGGCGGCGGCCAGCGGCAACTGGCACCTGGGCCTGGCCTGGATGGCCGTGCCCGCGCTGCTCGCCGTGGCGCTGGCGGCGCGCAGCCTGCCGCCCGACGCCCCGGGCCGCCAGGACAGCCTGGCCGTGACGGCCTACCTGCGGCGGCCGCGCGTCTGGCTGCTGATGCTGTGTTTCGGCCTGGTCAACGGCGGTTATTCGACCGTCGTGGCCTGGCTGGCACCGTTCTTTCAGGAGCATGGCTGGAGCGCGGCCGGCAGCGGCACGCTGCTGGCCGTGCTGGCGCTGAGCCAGGCGCTGGCGGCCCTGGGCCTGCCGATGCTGGCCGGCCGGCGCAAAGACCGCCGGCCCTGGCTGTGGTTCACGCTGGCCCTGCAGGCCATCGGCTTCGCTGCGCTGGCGCTGTGGCCCGATGCGGCGCCTCTGGCCTGGGTGGTGCTGCTGGGCGCGGGGCTGGGGGGCTGCTTCGCGCTGTCCTTGATCGTGGCGCTGGAGCACCTGTCCGATCCCGGGCAGGCGGGGGCGCTGTCGGCGCTGATGCAGGGCGGCGGCTTCCTGATCGCCGCGATACCACCCTGGATCATCGCCTTGCTGCGCGACGCGACGGGAGGCTTTCGCGCCGGCTGGCTGATGCACCTGGCCTGCGTGGCGCATCGTCGCGCTGCTGTACGGGCGCGTGGCCCCGGCCAGTTACCCGGGCGCGATCCGCCTGGTGCCGCGCGCCACCTGAGCGCCGGCCCGCTCGCGCTACGATCCGCAGCGCATGCCCACCACTTCCGCCCTACACCACACCGCCACCGACTGGGGCATCGTCGCGGTCTTCGCCGTCGTCTACCTGGGCATGTTCCTGGGCGGCCTGCCGCGCCTGAAGCTGGACCGCTCGGGCGTGGCCCTGCTCGGCGCCATCGCGGTGATCGGCCTGAGCGGCCTGCCGGTGGAGGACGCGGCGCGCTCGGTGGACCTGCCCACCATCGTGCTGCTGTTCGCGTTCATGGTGGTCTCGGCGCAGATGCGCCTGGGCGGTTTCTATGGTGCGGTGACGCGGCGGGTGGGCGCGCTGCCGCTGTCGCGCAACGGCCTGCTGGCCGCGCTGATCGTGGTCTCGGGCGCGCTCTCGGCGGTGTTCTCCAACGACATCATCTGCCTGGCCATGACGCCGGTGGTGGCGCGGCTGTGCCTGCAGCGTGGCATCAACCCGCTGCCCTTCCTCATCGGCCTGGCCTGCGCGGCCAACATCGGCTCGGCCGCCACGCTGATCGGCAACCCGCAGAACATGCTGATCGGCTCGGTGCTGCAGCTGCCCTTTGGCGGTTATGTGCGGCAGGCGCTGGCGCCGGTGCTGATCAGCCTGCTGCTGTTATGGCTCTGGCTCGCGTTCGGGCCCGGTGCGCGCACCGCGTCCGCCCCCGAGGCCGCCGGCCTGCCTTTCGCGGCCGTGGCCGAAGCGCCGCCCCGAAGAGCCCGCCTTCGATGCCTGGCAGACCACCAAGGGCCTGCTGGTGGCGGGCGCGCTGATGCTGATCTTCCTGTTCACCGACTCGCCACGCGACGTGGCGGCCCTGGTGGGCGCGGGCCTGTTGCTGCTCAGCCGGCGGCTGCATTCCTCGCACGTGCTGCGCCTGATCGACTGGCCGCTGCTGCTGCTGTTCATGGGCCTGTTCGTGGTCAACCACGCGTTCGAGACCACCGGCCTGGCCGCGCAGGCGGTGGCCTGGCTGGGCACGCTGGGCGTGCACCTGGCCGAGCCGGGGCCCTTGCTGGTGGTGAGCGCCGTGCTGTCCAACCTGGTGTCCAACGTGCCGGCGGTGATGCTGCTGCTGCCGCACCTGGGCGGCAGCGGCGCGCAGGCCGGCGCGATGCTCGCGCTGGTGACCACCTTCGCGGGCAACCTGCTGCTGGTGGGCTCGATCGCCAACCTGATCGTGGCCGACCTGGCGCGCCAGCAAGGCATCGTGATCGACTGGAAACGCCACGCGGTCACCGGCATTCCGGTGACGCTGCTCACGCTGGCCGTGGTGTGGGGCTGGATGCGCTTTGTCGCCTAGCGCGCCTCAGCGTTGCGCGCTCAGCGTGCGCAGGTCGTCTTCGTAGCCCTTGAGCACGCGCACGGCGTTGGCGCGCTGCTCGGCCGTGGTGGCGTTGTGCAGCGTGGCGAACTGGGCGCAGCCCTGGCGCACGAGGGCCTGGTTGTAGGCGTGGTAGCTGGGCTCGGGCGATTGGCGGATGCGCGCGATGTGCTCGCGCACCAGCTGCTCGGCCTTGGCGGGCGTGGCCTGCGCGTCGCGGATCGTCTGCAGCAGGTCGGCCTGGCGGCGCAGGCGCTCGGCCTGGGTGCGTTGTGGGTCGAAGGGCGACTGCTGCAGCCAGTCCCGCAGGAGATCGCGCTGTGCCGGACTGAGCTTGCCGTAGAACGATTCGCTGCGCTCGACGGCCTTGTCCAGCCGCTTGTTCAGGCGCTGTTGGGGGCTGCCCCGCAGGAAGTCCTTTTCAAAGTCCTCGTTGCTTTCGGCCTGCTGCTTCTTCAGGTTCTCCAGCTGCTCCGGGGTCAGCTGCAGGGCCAGGCGCGCGAACGGTTCCACCGTCTCGGCCGCGGCCCGCTCCAGCCGCTGGCGGATGTCCTCGAACTGCGCGCAGGCCTGCGCGGGCGAGACCTGGTCCACCGCCATCGTCTGCCACTGGCGCAGCAGGCTGGCGTAGGCTGGCAGCTCCTGGCGGCGGTGCCACTGGAAGAAGGCCTTGAGGTCTTCGCGCGTCTGCGCGGTCTGCGTGTCCGTCAGGTCCACGTGGCGGTCGATCCACCAGTAGCTCAGGGTGGGCGCCTGGTTGTAGGCCAAGCGCGTGGCGGTGCAGGCAACAAGGAGGATTGCCAGCGTCACCAGTGCGCCAAGGCGCAGCGCACGGCGGGCGATAATGCCCGGCTGGTGATGGCCGGCAAGAACGCCGTGCAACCCGTCTCTGCAAGAGGTGTTCATGTCGTTCCCTGTGGATGTGGTGGTGATGGCGGCCGGCAAAGGCACGCGGATGAAAAGCCTTCGGCCCAAAGTGTTGCACCGTTTGGGCGGGCGTGCACTGGCCCAGCATGTGATCGACTGTGCAGCGCGGTTGTCCGCGCGATCGGTGGTGGTGATCACCGGCCACGGCGCCGAGCAGGTCGAGGCCGGCCTCACGACCCCCGTGGCAACCGGCGACAGCGCCGCCCCGAAACTGCGCTTCGTGCGCCAGGAGCCCCAGCTGGGCACCGGCCACGCGGTGCAGCAGGCCGTGCCCGTGCTGGCCGACGACGGCGTGGTGCTGATCCTCAATGGCGATGTGCCCTTGATCGGACAGGCCACGCTGGAGACCTTGCTGCAGGCCTGCGACGGGCAACACCTCGCGCTGCTGAGCGTGGACACGGGTGGCGACGCCACCGGTTACGGCCGGATCGTGCGCGCCCTCGATGCGGACCGCTCGGTGCACGCCATCGTGGAACACAAGGACGCCAACGAGGCGCAGCGGCGCATCACCGAGTGGTACAGCGGCGTCATGGCCGCGCCCGCCGCCCTGCTCAAGCCCCTGCTTCAAGGCCTGACCAACGACAACAGCCAGCGCGAGTACTACCTCACCGACGTGGTCAAACATGCCGTGGCGCAAGGCTTGGTGGTGCGTGCCGTGACCACGGGCGATGAGGTCGAGGTGGCGGGCGTGAACAGCCCGGTGCAGCTGGCCGAGCTGGAGCGCGCCTACCAGCGCCGGCTCGCCGACGCCCTGATGGAGCAGGGCGTGCGCCTGGCGGACCCCGCGCGGCTGGACGTGCGCGGTGAACTGCTCTGCGGCCAGGACGTGGAGATCGACGTCAACTGCGTGTTCGAAGGCCGCGTGAAACTCGGCGACGGCGTGCGCATCGGCGCGAACTGCGTGATCGCCAACGCCGCCATCGACGCAGGCGCGGTGATCCATCCCTTCACCCACATCGACGGCGAGAAGCTGGGCGTGTCGGTCGGGCGCGGCGCGCTGGTGGGGCCGTTCGCGCGGCTGCGCCCGGGCGCGCAGCTGGGCGAAGAGGTGCACATCGGCAACTTCGTGGAAGTGAAGAACAGCACCCTCGCCGCGGGCGCCAAGGCCAACCACCTGGCCTACCTGGGCGACGCCACCGTGGGCGAGCGGGTGAACTACGGCGCGGGCAGCATCACCGCCAACTACGACGGCGCCAACAAGCACCGCACGGTGATCGAGGCCGACGTGCACGTGGGCAGCAACTGCGTGCTGGTGGCGCCGATCACCATCGGCGCGGGGGGCACGGTGGGTGGGGGCTCCACCCTCACCAAGAGCACGCCGCCCGGCGCGCTCGCGGTCGCGCGCGGCAAGCAGATGGTGCTGGACGGCTGGCAGCGCCCGACCAAGAAGAAAAGCTAGGAGCGAAGGGCTTTCGTCCAGAGCACCCGCAGAACCGGCTTTGCGGGGCTGCCAGGTGCGCCCCCTTGAGGGGGGACGCGCGCAGCGCGGCGGGGGGTGTTTCTCTACCTCCCGCGCACGTCTTGTGAACTGCCGTCGAAGCGGCTGTCGCCGCGCTCGTGGCTGTCAAAGCCGCTGTTGCCGTTGAGCCGGGCCTCGTCGAAACCGCGGCGGCCATTGCGGTTGAGGTCCATCAGCCCGCTCATGCCCATGATTTCCGATTCGCGGAAGCCGGTGTTGCCATGCTGCTGGTCGAAACCGGAGAACTGGCTTTCCAGCTGCTGGCGCGCGTTCTCGCGCCGTTCTTCGCGGCTCCTGGGCTTGGGCAGTTCCGCCAGGTTGAGCTGGGCCCGGAAATCGGCCGGCGAAGGCATGCGGTGAATGCCGTTCTTGAGAAACACGAAACGCACGCCCGCTGTCTTGAGGATGCGGTTCTTGATCTTGACCTTGAGGGCCTTGGCCTTGGCGTCGCTCAGGTGGTGTTGCTCCACGTCGAACGCAAAGCTGGGGCGACCGTCCGGGCCGCAGACCACGAAGTCCACCTTCTGCTCGTACAGCCGCTCCTCGGCGCGCCTGCGGTCGGCCGCGCGCCGCACCGTCAGCATGTCCTTGAGCATCATGTTGGGCAGCACGATCTGGCCCGGAAAGGTGTCCTGCAGGTAGTCCAGCATGTGGGCCTGCTCGGCCGTGAGGATGCGCTCCGGTGAGTACCGGTCGTCGCGGCCGGACGACTCGCGGCGCCTGAGGCGGCGGACCGCCCAGACGCACAGCGCCAGCACCACCAGGGCGGCGGCGCCGAGCAGCGCGATCGTCACAACATCCATGCAAGCTCCTTGAACCCGAGCGGATCGGGAGATGGGATTTTAGGAGCGTGTTACAGGTGCCCTGGGCCGTCAACCGCTCAGGACCGATGTGAGGTCCTTTTTTGTGCGGTTTGCATCAATATCCGGCCCGATGTGGTTTACGAAGGTATTCAATTGCCCCCGCCGCTGCGCCCCCGGCCCAGCGGCAGCCGGGGATCGAACTTGGCGCGCTTGAGGCTGAAGAAGGCCTTGATGTTGCGCACGTTGGCGTCGCTGGTGAACAGCTGCTGGGCCAGCGCGAGGTAGGCCGGCATGTCCACACAGTGCACCACCAGCATGAAATCGGGCCCGGGGCTCACGCGGTAACACTGCTGCACCTCGGGCGTGGGCAGCACGCGGGCCTCGAAGGCGTCCAGGTGCTCCGCGCCCTGGCGCTCCAGGGTGATTTCCACCAGCGCGGTGAGGCCATGGCCCAGCAGCGGGGCGAGCCGGTCGGCGCTGAGCAAGGCCACCTCGCGCTCGATCAGCCCGAGCTGGCGCAGCCGTTTGACGCGCCTCAGGCTGGTGGGCGGCGAGAGGTGGGCCAGCTCGGCCAGCGCCTGATTGCTGCGCGAGGCATCCGCCTGCAGCAGCTCCAGCAGCCGCAGATCGGCTTCGTCGATGTCGATTGGTTCCATAAAATCGAGTTTGGTGAAATATTTGACGGTTTTTATGGTGTTCAGAAATTATCAGCCGTCTGTGGTCATTATTTGATCATTAATTTCTTGGTGCCGTGTTTAGCATCACGCATCCCATTTTTCAGGAGCGAGTATGTGCGGCATCGTGGCAGGGGTTTCCGGGCGTGACATCGTGCCCGTGCTGGTTCAGGGCCTGCAGCGGCTGGAGTACCGCGGTTACGACTCCTGCGGTGTGGCCGTGCACAGCGGCGGCCTGCAGCGCGCGCGCAGCACGTCGCGCGTGGCCGAACTCGCGCAGCAGGTGCAGCAGGAGTCCATCGGCAGCGGCACCGGCATCGCCCACACCCGCTGGGCCACTCACGGCGCCCCGGCGGTGCACAACGCCCATCCCCATTTCAGCCACGGTCCTGGCGCCGTCGCGGGCGCGGCCGGCCGCGTGGCCCTGGTGCACAACGGCATCATCGAAAACCACGACGAACTGCGCGCCGCCCTGCAGGCCAAGGGCTACGTGTTCGAGAGCCAGACCGACACCGAAGTCATCGCCCACCTGATCGACTCGCTCTACGAAGGTGACGTGTTCGCCGCGCTGCAGGGCGCGGTGTCGCAATTGCACGGCGCCTACGCGCTGGCCGTGTTCCACAAGGACGAGCCGCACCGCGTGGTCGGCGCGCGCGCCGGCTCACCCCTGGTGCTCGGCGTGGGGCAGGGCGGGGCGGAACACTTCCTCGCCAGCGACGCCATGGCCCTGGCGGGCGTGACCGACCAGATCGTGTATCTGGAGGAAGGTGACCTCGTCGACCTGCAGCTGGGCCGCTACTGGGTACTCGACAGCGCAGGCCGCGCCCTGAGCGCCGTGCAGCGCCCGGTGAAGACCGTGCAGGCCCACAGCGGCGCGGCCGAACTCGGCCCGTACCGCCACTACATGCAGAAGGAAATCTTCGAGCAGCCGCGCGCGATCGGCGACACGCTCGAAGGCCTGGAGGGCATCACGCCCGAGCTGTTCGGCGACGGCGCGTACAGCGTGTTCAAAGAGATCGACAACGTGCTCATCCTGGCCTGCGGCACCAGCTACTACAGCGGCTGCACCGCCAAGTACTGGCTGGAGGAGATTGCGAAGATTCCCACGCAGGTGGAAGTGGCGAGCGAGTACCGCTACCGCACCAGCGTGCCCAACCCGCGCACCCTGGTGGTGACCATCACGCAAAGCGGCGAGACGGCGGACACGCTGGCCGCGCTGCGCCACGCGCAAAGCCTGGGCATGAAGCACACGCTGACGGTGTGCAACGTTGCGCACCTCGGCGATGGTGCGCGAATGCGAGCTGGCCTACATCACCCGTGCGGGGGTGGAGATCGGTGTCGCGTCCACCAAGGCCTTCACCACGCAACTGGCCGGGCTGTTCCTGCTCACGCTGGCGTTGGCGCAATCGCGCGGGCACCTGAGCGAAGAAGCCGAAGCCGAGCACCTCAAGGCCATGCGCCACCTGCCGGTGGCCCTGCAGGCCGTGCTCGCGCTCGAGCCGCAGGTGATCAGCTGGGCCGAAGACTTCGCGCGCATGGACAACGCGCTGTTCCTGGGCCGGGGCCTGCATTACCCGATCGCGCTCGAAGGCGCGCTCAAGCTCAAGGAGATCAGCTACATCCACGCCGAGGCCTACCCGGCAGGCGAGCTCAAGCACGGCCCGCTGGCGCTGGTGACGGCGGCGATGCCCGTGGTGACGGTGGCGCCCAACAACGCGCTGCTGGAAAAGCTCAAGAGCAACATGCAGGAAGTGCGCGCGCGCGGCGGGGTGCTGTATGTGCTGGCCGATGCCGACACCCGCATCGCCAGCAGCGAGGGCATCCACGTCATCCGCATGCCCGAGCACTACGGCGCGCTGAGTCCCTTGCTGCACGTGGTGCCGCTGCAGATGCTCGCGTACCACACGGCACTGGCCAAAGGCACGGACGTGGACAAGCCGCGCAACCTGGCGAAGAGTGTGACGGTGGAGTGAGGGGTTTGGACTTGGGTGTGTGGTTGTTCTCAAGAAATGAGGTCTGTCGGAAAAGAATAGGTCTGTCGGAAAACAAGGCCTTAAAGGTAACAAAACGCAACAAGATCGTTACGCTTCAGGTTGCGTCACGTTGAGGTGGTGCGCCAAGTTGGCGACGTTACCCCTAGGGGCCAATCGCATAGTGCCCAGCGCGCAAGTGCATCCGATCCAGCGAAAGCCGAACTCACTGGGCGGCAGCTTTGCAGCGGTTGCCGACGTTCTCCGGCAGCTGAAGTACTGACGTTAACCAACCCTATGCGGTCACTCGGCCCGGCATCCGAAGAAGTCCGGAATGCCGCTTGAGGAGGGGCTGCGGGGGCGACCGAGCCAAAGTCAAGTTGGGGCAGCGACTCGAAAAGGTGAGTGCCGAAGGCATGGCCCCATGGACTAGGTGGCGTGATGCATACTGATGCGCGATGCGGCCGTTTGCCAAAGCTTCAGCTGCTTCTGTCCTCTTACATGAAGAGCCGAGAAGCACGCGCTACGAACTCACTGGGTCGAGCCTGGTGCGCTACTCACGCGCTCATCAAGTCGGGATTCGCGTCTTACTTCAGTGAGCCTTCACCTACGCTAGCCTGCGCTGCTGCCCAGAATGCCTCGCGCGCCACTCCGGCATTGGCGCGATTTCGATAGAGGCGAACTTCTAGATCGACATGCCATTCGCTCGAAGCTGCAACGACGAGTCCTCCGCGTTCCAAGTCGTCGCGAACTAGCAGCTTTGGCAACCAGGCCAATCCGCGGCCGTCAAGCGCCATTGTGCGAAGCACTGAGGCGAGATGCGCGGTCAGAACGTATTGATGGTGAAGCCGCTCGATGGCAGGGCCCCTTAACGTTCTCAAGATGCGTCCCAAACCCGATACTTGGCTGTAGCCTAGGAGATGGACGCTGGCTTTGGCGTTTCCACCGTCTAATTTGTGTAGCGGAGCTCCGCGCTCGTCCGGCGCTGATACTGGAACAAGTTGATCCGTCCCAACCAACAGACTGAGGAAGTTTGCCTCGTCCAGCTCGCCGCGCACGCCGCTATGAGCGTGTGCCAGCATGAAATGCACCTCGCTCTGCGCCAGTAAGCCGACGCATTTCTGCTGCACATCCGACACCAGCTGAATTGGCCCCATGCTGGCGTGCGCCTCCAGCGTCCGAAGCCAGTGCGGCAAAAAGGTGAATGACAAAGCGTGTGTCGAGGCAAACCGAAGTGTCGAAGACGTAGCCTCAGCAACAGCGCGAGCCTCGCCAGGCATGCCGGCGACCTGCGCTTGCAGGCCCTGTGCGGCTACGCGAAACCATTCACCAACCTCGGTGACTCGGGCCGGCTGAGAGCTTCGGTCGAAGAGCTCCGCGCCCAACCATTCTTCCAACGCGCGGATGCGACGGCTAAACGCCGGCTGGGTCATGTGTCGCTCTTCCGCAGCGCGCGAAAAGTTGCCGGTGGCGGCCAGTGCATTGAAGTCGTCGACCCAGGAAAGGTTCATCGTCATGACGGTGCTTTCAAAGCATCAAAAACAAGAAAAGCAGCATTGGTCAAACGCCTCCGCCGCGCGGATCATAGGCCTGTTTTAAAGCAGGAGCCACCAATGAAGATCGTCGAGATTCGAGAAAAAACCCTCCCCATCAGTTCACCGATTCGCAACGCGTACATCGACTTTAGCAAGATGACCCTGAGCCTGGTCGCAGTCATCACCGATGTGATCCGCGACGGAAAGCCAGTGGTGGGCTACGGGTTCAACTCCAATGGCCGCTATGGTCAGGGCAAGCTGATGCGCGAGCGCTTCATCCCGCGTGTGCTGGAAGCTGACCCCGCTTCGCTGGTCGACGACGCAGGCACCAACCTCGACCCGCACAAGATCTGGAACTGCATGTTCACCAACGAGAAGCCCGGCGGTCACGGCGAGCGCTCGGTGGCCATCGGCACCATCGACATGGCGGTGTGGGACGCGGTCGCCAAGATCGAAGGCAAACCGCTCTTCCAGCTGCTGGCCGACCGCTACGGCGACGGCAAACCCAATCGCAAGATATTCGTTTACGCCGCTGGTGGCTACTACTACCCCGGCCAAGACCACAAGAAGCTGCAGGATGAGATGCGCAGCTACATCGACCGCGGTTACACGGTGGTGAAGAAAAAGATTGGCGGCGCATCGCTCGACGAAGACCTGCGCCGTATCGACTCCATCATGGAAGTGCTGCAGGACGGGCAGAAGCTGTGCGTCGATGCCAATGGCCGCTTCGACTTGGAGACCGCGATCGCCTACGCCAAGGCGCTCTCCCAGTACGACCTGTTCTGGTACGAAGAGCCGGGTGACCCACTGGACTTCGAACTGCAGGCCGCCCTGCGCAATTTCTACAAAAACCCGATCGCCACGGGGGAAGACCTGTTCTCCATGCAGGACGCGCGCAACCTGATCCGCTACGGTGGCATGCGTCCCGACCGCGACTGGCTGCAGTTCGACTGCGCGCTGAGCTATGGCCTGGTCGAGTACCTCAAGACCCTGGATATGTTGAAGGAACACGGCTGGTCGGCCAGCCGCTGCATCCCGCACGGCGGCCACCAGATGTCGCTCAACATCGCCGCCGGCCTGGGCCTGGGTGGCAACGAGTCCTATCCCGACCTGTTCCAGCCTTTCGGTGGTTTCCCCGACAACGTCAAGGTTGAGAACAGCCACGTCACGCTGCCCGACTTGCCTGGTATCGGTTTTGAGGGGAAAGCGGACCTCTACAAAGTCATGCGCGAGCTCTCCGCATGAGTGACTCTCCGGCCGCGCACGGCGGTGTTTTGCATCAAGCCGCCGCACATGGTGCGTTGGCTGAGTGCGAGCAACTTCTCGCGGCCGGCGAGGACCCGAATCAACTTTCGGATGACGGCCATACCGCGCTGCACCTTGCAGCCAAGGCGGGACATGGCGCCGTTGTTCGGCTGCTGGTTGCGAGGGGCGCGGATCCCAAAGCTTGCACTTTTCTGGGGAACACGCCTCTCCATGGGGCGGCATACATGGGGCAGCTGGAAGTGGTCTTGGCGCTGCTTGATTCTGGCGCCGACCCTGCAATAAAGAACCAGCAGGGCCAGACGGCTTGCGACCGTGCGCGGGCCTGTGCCAAAGAAGATGTCGTCCGGGCCTTGTCCGGATGGAGCAATGGACTTGATAAGGACCAACAATGAGACAGATCGTTCTTTTGTGCGCCGCTATGGCGTTGGCGACTGGCGCCACAGCACAGGCATGGCCCGGTAACCGCCCGATCAAAGTAATCGTGCCGTTCGCTGCTGGTGGTAACGCGGACCTGACGGCCCGCCTTATAGCCAAACAGCTGGCCGAAGGCCTCAAGACCCCCGTTGTCGTAGAAAACCGCTCTGGAGCCAATGGCACTCTTGGCCTTGAGGCAGTGCGCCAGGCCGCGCCTGACGGCTACACACTGTTGGTGTCGCCTAGCAGTCCGCTTGTCGTCAATCCGGTTTTATACAAGAAGGTGCCCTACGACAGCTTGAAGGACTTTGAGCCGATCAGCCAGATCCTGACGTACCAGTACGTGCTCGTCGTGCCGTCTGCGTCTCCAGTGCGCAGCTTGTCGGACTTGGCTGCGGCCGCACAGGCCAAGCCCGGCGAGCTCACATACGGTTCGTCCGGTATTGGCGGCGGCGGCCACTTGGCCGGCGAACTGCTAGCTCTTCGGTTGGGCGCAAAGCTCAATCACGTTCCTTACAAGGGGACCGCCCCCGCGTTGGCCGACTTACTTGGTGGTCAGCTGTCATTTACCTGGGATACGGTGATGACTGCAGTGCCGCACGTCCAAGGAGACAAGCTTCGTCCGCTGGCCGTTTCAGGCGGAACCCGCGCGGGATCTTTTCCCAAAGTGCCCACCATGAAGGAGCTGGGCTACAAGGACTACGACATCACGCAGTTCATCGGCCTGCTTGCCCCTGCTAAAACGCCCTCGCACATCATCGAGCGTCTGAACGCAGAAGTTGAGAAGGCCGTGAAGGCACCGGAGGTGATCAAGGCGCTGAAGACAGAGGGTGGCAACGAACTGGTTACCAGTACGCCCTCACAGTTCAAGTCGTTAATTTCTAGCGAGCTGGAGTTTTACCGCAAGCTCGTGAACGATGCACAGATCAAGGCCGAGTGATGTACGAAGTGCACGTACTCGTTCAGGGGTACCCTGGTCGTTCCGTTTGTCACGGCGGGCTTGGCTGGAGCACCGTCACGCTCTTACGCGGTGAAGGCCGTTCGATCCTGGTGGATACAGGCGGCTACGCCACTCGCCCCGAAATCGGCAAGCAACTCGCGGCGTTGCGTGTTTCGCCCTCTGACGTCACCGATGTCGTCTTGACGCATACGCACCACGACCACGCCTGCAACTTCACGCTATTTCCGGAGGCTACGGTCTGGATTGGCGAGAAGGAGCTGGAGTGGGCAGTAACGCAGAAACCAGGCTTCAATCCCCTGGCGGAGCTGCATGTGCGCGAGCTCGCTTCGCTTGACCGAGTCCAACGTCTTAAAGGTGGACAGACCTTTTTGGGCCATTTCGAAGCGATAGAGGTACCCGGTCACACGCCGGGCCATCTCGCCTACCACTTCTCTGCTCATCCTCAATATCTGCTGTTCACGGGTGATGCCGCGAAGAACCGCGCCGAGCTGCTATCTCAAGACGTTGCGATGACTCTTGATGCCGAGCAGAGCGCACGCAGCATTGAGACGATCTGGCGCTATTGGCGCGCTCATCCAGACACGGTCCTTATTCCCGGCCACGACTTGAGCATGCGGCTGGATTCCGAGGGGAAACCCGAGTACCAGGGCACGCGCCGAGCCGGCATTGAGGCCTGGTTCTCAGAAACGTTGGAGACCACGACCTTCTTCGACCTCACAGGAGGTAGCAAGGTGGGCGTGGGCTGCCGCGAAGCATGACGCAGCACTCTAAGCACCGCGTCAAAAATTCACTCAAGACGGAGACAAACATGAAGATGATTCTCAAATCCCTGCTGGCGACCACAATGGTGGCTACCGGTACCGCTGCACTCGCAGACTATCCTGACAAGCCCATCACTCTGGTGGTGCCATTCGCCGCAGGCGGCCCGAGCGACAAGATTGCACGAGACTTGGCGGAGGCCCTGCGCGGTCCCCTCGGCGTGACCGTTGTGGTGGAAAACGCAGGAGGAGCGGGAGGAACTATCGGCTCCTCCAAGGTCGCTCGTTCTGCGCCTGACGGCTACACGCTTTTGGTGCACCACATTGGTATGGCTACGGCGCCAGCACTGTACCGCAAGCTGAGCTACAAAGTTCCGGAGGATTTCGAGATGCTCGGCCTTGTGAACGAGGCTCCTTCAGTAGTGATTGCTAAGAGCGCACTGGCGCCCAGCAGTTTCAACGAGTTGCGCGGATGGCTTAAGGACAATGGGAGCAAGGTGAACCTGGCACATGCCGGGCTTGGTTCTGCCTCGCACCTGTGCGGCCTGATGCTGCAAAACGCTCTGAATCAAAAATTGACCACCATCGCTTACAAGGGTACGGGTCCGGCAATGACGGATCTTATGGCTGGTACCGTCGACTTGATGTGTGAACAGGCTACGAACGCAGTGCCGCAGATCGAAAGCAAACGTGTGAAGGTGTACGGAGTGACCAGCAAGCAGCGCTTGTCAATCCCCGCGCTGAAGGACACACCCACGCTAGACGAATCGGGCCTCAAGGGCTTCGACGTGCAGGTTTGGCACGGCATGTATGCGCCTAAGGGAACGCCTCCCGCAGTGGTCACGAAACTTAACTCCGCGCTGCGCGC
Organism: Hydrogenophaga sp. UC242_50; assembly: GCF_042697355.1. NCBI lineage: Bacteria > Pseudomonadati > Pseudomonadota > Betaproteobacteria > Burkholderiales > Comamonadaceae > Hydrogenophaga > Hydrogenophaga sp. UC242_50. The sequence goes on along the minus strand of NZ_CP170553.1, from coordinate 92,209 downwards.
AGCGCTGAAGGATCCGCAGCTGATTCAGCGACAGGAAGCGCTAGGCCTCACTTTGATCAGCGATGATCGACTGTCGCCTGCAGGGCATCGTAAGTTCGTTGAGAAAGAAATGGCACGCTGGGCAAAGGTCATTCAGGAGGCCGGCGAGTACGCTGACTGAGAAGCCTTTTTTGCTCGCGGCCCATCCATCAATTTTGAGGATGGGCTTCGCAAGCCCGGCGCCTGTGGCACCGGGCTTTTGTATCTTAAGAATGTGCAGTAAATGTCCGATCTCTCGACCTCCGACTTGCAGCGCGCCGAGCTGCGTCGCGCCGCCCTGGAATATCACGAGTTCCCGATCCCCGGCAAGGTGTCGATCGCGGCCACCAAGCAGCTCACCAACCAGCGCGATCTCGCCCTGGCCTACTCGCCCGGCGTGGCCGCCCCCTGCGAAGAAATCGTGGCGCAACCCGGTCAACGCCTACAAGTACACCGCCCGCGGCAACCTGGTGGCGGTCATCACCAACGGCACGGCCGTGCTCGGCCTGGGCGACATTGGCCCTCTGGCGGCCAAGCCGGTGATGGAAGGCAAGGGCGTGCTTTTCAAGAAGTTCGCCGGCGTCGATGTGTTCGACATCGAGATCAACGAGAAGGACCCGGTCAAGCTGGTCGAGGTGATCGCGGCCCTGGAGCCGACCTTCGGTGCGATCAACCTGGAAGACATCAAGGCGCCGGACTGCTTCTATGTCGAGCGCGAACTGCGCAAGCGCATGAACATCCCCGTGTTCCACGACGATCAGCACGGCACCGCCATCACGGTGGCGGCGGCGATGCTCAACGGCCTGAAGGTCGCGGGCAAGGACATCGGTCAGGTCAAGCTGGTGACCTCGGGCGCGGGCGCGGCGGCGCTGGCCTGCCTGAACCTGCTGCTCAAGGTCGGGCTCAAGCGCGAGAACGTGTTCGTCACCGACCTGGCCGGGGTGGTCTATGAGGGCCGAGAGGAACTCATGGACGACGACAAGCGCCAGTACATGCAGAAGACCGACAAGCGCAAGCTCGCCGAAGTGATCGTCGGCGCCGATGTGTTCCTCGGCCTCTCGGCCGGCGGCGTGCTCAAGCCCGAGATGGTGGCGTCGATGGCGGCCAAGCCGGTGATCTTCGCGCTGGCAGACCCGAACCCCGAGATCGCACCCGAGGACGCGCACGCGGTGCGCAACGACGTCATCATGGCCACGGGCCGCACCGACTACCCGAACCAGGTCAACAACGTCCTGTGCTTCCCCTACATCTTCCGCGGCGCGCTCGACGCGGGCGCCTCCACCATCACCGATGAGATGGAGATCGCCGCGGTGCACGCCATTGCCGAGCTGGCGCAGGCCGAGCAGAGCGAGGTGGTCGCGGCGGCCTATGCCGGCGAGAAGCTGGCCTTCGGTCCCGAGTACCTGATCCCCAAGCCGTTCGACCCGCGCCTGATGATGAAGATCGCGCCGGCCGTGGCGCAGGCCGCGGTCGACAGCGGCGTGGCCCAGCGGCCGGTGCCCGACATGGCGGCCTACCGCGAGAAGCTGCAGAGCTTCGTGTTCGCCTCGGGCACCATCATGAAGCCGATCTTCTCGGCGGCGAAGGCCGCGGCCCGCAAGCGCGTGGCCTACGCCGAAGGCGAAGAAGAACGGGTGCTGCGCGCCTGCCAGATCGTGGTGGACGAAGGCCTGGCCCGTCCCACGCTGATCGGCCGCCCGGCCATCATCGCCCAGCGCATCGAGAAGTTCGGCCTGCGCCTGCGCGAGGAACTGGACTACGACGTCGTCAACGTCGAGCAGGACGACCGCTACCGCGACTTCTGGCAGACCTACCACCGCATGACCGAGCGCAAGGGCGTGACCCAGCAGCTCGCCAAGATCGAGATGCGCCGGCGCCTCACGCTGATCGGCGCCATGCTGCTGCACAAGGGCGAGGTGGACGGCCTGATCTGCGGCACCTGGGGCTCCACCCAGCACCACCTGAAGTACATCGACCAGGTGATCGGCAAGCGCGAGGGCGGCAGCCCCAGCACCGCCCAGGACGTGCGCATCTACGCCTGCATGAACGGCCTCATGCTGCCCGGCCGCCAGGTGTTCCTGGTCGACACACACGTCAACTACGACCCCACGCCCGAAGAGCTGTGCGAGATCACGGTGATGGCGGCCGAGGAAATGCTGCGCTTCGGCCTGCAACCCAAGGCGGCCCTGCTGTCTCACTCCAACTTCGGCTCCAGCGACGAACCCAGCGCCATCAAGATGCGCCGCACGCTGGCGCTGCTGCGCGAGCAGGCGCCCTGGCTGGAGGCCGACGGCGAAATGCACGGAGATGTGGCACTGGACCCCAACGCGCGCCACACCTTGATGCCCAACTCCACGCTGAAGGGCCCCGCCAACCTGCTGGTGCTGCCCAACATCGATGCCGCCAACATCGCCTACAACCTGCTCAAGACCGCGGCGGGCGGCAACATCGCGGTCGGGCCGGTGCTGCTGGGCGCCGACAAGCCGGTGCACATCCTCACCGCCAGCGCCACCGTGCGACGCATCGTCAACATGACCGCGTTGACCGTGGCGGACGCCAACGTTTCACGCCAATAGCCGACAGAATGCAGGTTGCTGTTATCAAGCGCAGCATTGCATTGAAAGTTGTAGCGTCTTGCAAGAGGGGCTGCGGAGCTTGAAGCTGTCGATGCGGTGACGCCGCCAACCATTGGTTGCAAATCGCGCGGGGCCTGTAGTGGGTGATCCAGGACCGCGCCTTTTGCGTAGATTGAAGGACGACCATGAACTTCATCTGGCTTGACGATTTTCTAGCCTTGGCATCTACGGGCGATCTCTCGCTTGCAGCCAAAGAACGGAGTGTCTCTGCTGCATTGTTCACTCGAAGAATTCGCAAGCTTGAGGAATGGGTTGGCGCGGATCTGGTAGAGCGCAGTGAACATCCGCCGAAACTTACGCCCGCAGGGCAAAGATTCGTCGGTGCGGCACGAGATCTTGTCTATCGCGCAGCTCGGATGTCCGAGGAAGCGAGAAGCAATCTTAGCGAGGGCGACACCGTCTTGCGCATAGCTTGCACGCACGCACTTTTCCTAAACTTTTTACCTAACTGGCTGCACGGCCTTGGAACTGCATCGCTGTCTCCTATGCTCAGGATTGCGGATGTCCTATCGCATTGCGAGTCAATGTTGGAGCACGGCGTAGCGCAGTTTGTCATTAGCCACTCTCATCCAAAAGTGCGTGGCACTCTTCATGGCGAAGCATTCAAGTCCGCTCTCGTGGGCCACGATGAGCTGCTCCCAGTGAGCACTCCCACGGGCGATGGTCTACCTGTATTCGCGCTAGTTGGCGCGAGGCAACCTGTGGAAGTTCTCGCCTACGCAGTCGACTCGGGATTCGGTCGAATACAAGCGGCTGTTCTTGGAAGTCAGATGGAGACAGCAAGCTGCTCAGTCGTAGGGACAGTAAGTGTCGCCTCCGAGCTTCGAAAGATGGCGATGGCCGGAGCAGGGTTGGCGTGGCTTCCACGAAGCACCATAGAGGACGATCTCCGTGATGGTGCGCTTGTGCTCGCGGGAACCCAAGAATGGACGATACCTTTAGAGGTTCGAATCTATCGAACCCGCCAAGATTTGCCTGGCAATGCTGAGGCATTCTGGGACGCACTGAAGCTGAACTGAGAGTAGATATTTGGCCGCTTTCACGAGACTTCGCCAAAGTGCTCGTAAGCGCTGTTGAGCGGCTGTTTAGCGAAGTACCGGTGCGAAGCTAGTCCCAGCTTTCAAAGCATCAAATTCAACAAAAACAGCATTGTTCAAACGGGAACTGATTCGCGACCATAGCGTTCCTTTGATCGAAAAAGGAGTCGCAAAGACATCGCAACTTGAAGGTTCCATACCACCCTGAACTGCCCATCGGCGTGCCGATGCACGCAAAGCCGTCGCGTCCACCTACGGGCCTCGCCGACTAGCGCGTGCAGCGCCGCTAGTAAAACAAATTGGAGACAACGATGAAGAAGATGAACTCGAAACGCTTGCAACGAATGGCCGGCCCCGCCACGCTAGCTTTTGCAGCAGCACTCACAGCTTGCGGAGGAGGTGGTGACTCAGCGCCCCCCGCTAGCGACCCTCCCCCTGTTGTGGTTCAACCTGAAATTCCAGCCAGTCCCGTGACACTCGAACGAGCGACCGTGACAGTGAATGGCGTGGAACGCAGCTTCTTCATGTATGCGCCAGCAAACATTGCGGAGCTGCGAGAGTACGACGCGCGAGGCGTACGCATCGTGATATCTCTGCACGACAACGGACAAGACGGCCAGATGAACGCCGATCGCACGCGCTGGAGTGAGGTTGCCGATACGCACGGATTCATTGTTCTCTTTCCCAACGCTGTCGACAGAACCTGGAACGTCGGGTCAGCTGACGAGTTGGCTTTCATCAATGCTGCTTCCTCCGCCATGAAGACGAGGTTCTCACTGGCGTCGAACGCACAGATGTACTTGACCGGCATCGGCTCCGGCGCGGCCTACGCTCATCAACTTGCTATCGTCGCACCAGAACTTGCTGGCGCGGTTGCCGGCGTTGGAGACGTCGCGCCTGCACCGACCTTTGAACTTCCCGCAGATCAACGCCCTGTGTCAGCTATGGCCGCATGGATAGTCCGTACAAACAGTGCCCCGCTTAGTTTGAACGAGATCAAGCAAGTTGCTTACTGGAGCAACGCAAATGGCGCATCGGGTGTCACTGGTACGGACTCCACTCCGGCGCTGGACACAGTTACGTACGCTCACCCGAGCAACGAAGTACAAGCCGTAAAGGTTTCTACCCTCCGCGCCGGCGTAAGAGGTGAGTCCAAGGCGGTGAGCGAGCAGATATGGACAGAGATGTTCGACCGAACGATCCGTTTCCCGGATCACACGGGGACCAACGGGACACTCCACCGCAACGAGTCAATTGCTTCCATGAAGCTGCTCGAAACCACAAGAGATTTCACCAATGGCCCCCGGCGCTTCTTGACATACGTGCCTGCTAATTACGACGCGCTGGTTGCGGGCGGGCGGCGGGTCCCTGTCCTGTTTTCCTTCCATGGCCGAAACGGGTCTGCGCGGTATCAATCCCTCATTACGGATTGGAACAAGGTGGCTGACGACAATGGTTTCATTGTGGTTTATCCACAGGGCATTGGAGCAACCTGGAGTACGTCGATGGACCCGGATACGCGTGACGTGCGCTTCTTCTTGGACCTTCTAGCTCATATCAGGGCGACATATGCAGTGGACGATACTCGCTTGTATCTCAACGGCTCGTCGATGGGCACTGCACTGACAAACCGCATCGCCGTCCAGTTCCCTGAGCTCTTCGCTGCGATAGCACCTTGCTACTCGGGCCACTTGAGCGCAGCCAACTATCAAAATGCCATCGTTAAGACCAACGTGCCCTTGCCGGTATGGCAATGTCGCGGTGGGGATGAACCTCCTACCAGCTTCCCTGGCGGAACGGCTGGCGAGACAGCTGCGCGCAACTTCTGGCGGGAGACGGTCAACCGAAACATGGGTCCTTTCACCCTTCAGGTTGACGGTCGCAACCGTACAGAAATCTGGAGCGACGGCCTTGCTGAGTACCGTTGGCAGGTCACCGACTACGTTCCGCACTTCTGGCACCCTGGCCAAGCGCGAAAGATGTGGGACGAGATGTTGTCTCGATATAGCCGTGCACCAGATGGAACCTTAGTGCGTCGCTAAGAACTCATTGCGGGGCGGCGCTGGTCGCCCCGCAATGTGTCGGGAGTGATAGATGTGGCGACAGCAAGTGTCAAAAGGCGCTCAAAGTCGCTGTGTCCGTTGTCGAGAATCTCAAGAACATCTGCCGCAGCGTCGTTGGGGATCGAAGCAGCCATCTTCGATGGTCTCAAGAACCAGATGGCCTTCGCGCCCCCATACGTAGGTCGACTCCCGATCAGCCATCGCTCGTTCCTGCCAAAAATCGGGTTGACCGGATGTGCGCACATAGTGATCGGCAGACGCGGTTTCGATGTGGTCTGCCAGTTCATCACCCGGAATACACGGCAGCGTCTGCCCTCAGTACGAGCACGCGCTCGGCTGCCCGTCCTTCTCGATCTTCTGAGCAAGGTAAACCTCTCAGGCGCACGTGAAGCACATGCGCTTCCGATCGTCCTCATCTACGGTCATGTCTTCTCCTGCCTCCCGTTTCTGCGGTAATCGTTCCCATCGAGCGATGAACCGAACTTAACCGGACCGGCGCACCCTGTTGGACAACAGTGTGAGAAGCCAAGGACGTCCGTCGTTGGCCGTAGCAGCCATTCGAGCGCGAACGGTGAATGTCGGACTTCAGTCTGAACCAGATCTTTGAGTGTGTGGAGCTGCAGCAAAGTGCGCCGCTGTTTGCGCGACTTTGTGGCCTCGATCGATAGCCAGGTTGAAAGTTTGTCTGCGTAGGGATCGAGCTTGCTGGAGCTCGCACGCTTGGCGTAACGGGGCTCTTCATCGCCCGCCCGCAGGTACTTCTTAACGGTGTTGCGAGCCAGGCCTGTACGCCTGGAGATCTCGCGGATGGACATCTGCTCGCGCAGTGCCCAGCGTCTTATGACACTCAAAGTCGCCACGTCTATCACTCCTGAAATCTCCTGCTGCCAAAAGCAGCAGGATAGGGTTCTTACGTGGGTCAGCTTTCAATGGAAATTGCAGCTCTAAGTGGGTCAGTTTTCAGTGGAAGACAACAAGCAGAACTTCAGCGTGTGCTGTATGAGAACGTGATTCGGCTCAAATCCGATGCAGTGCACTTCGGTGTCCGCTCTATCGGCGCGGAAACCGTCAACGGCCGTGCGCGTCTGCTGCTCGACGGAGGCGGAGCCGTCGAAGGCGACGTGGTTGTGGGCTGCGACGGTGCACATTCCCGTGTGCGCCAGTCACTCTTTGGCCCCGCACCGGCCCGCTACACGGGCGCGAATGCATGGCGCGGTCTCGCTCCCATGAGCAAGCTCAAGCCACAGCACCGTCAACCGCTGGCGTCCACGTGGATCGGCCCGACGGCGCACGTGACGACCTATCCTGTTCAGCGCAACGGCGAGCAGTTCGTCAGCTTTTCCGCGCAAGTGGACAGCCCGGACTGGCAGACCGAGTCTTGGTCTGAGCGCGGTGAGCTTTCCGACGCGCTGAAGGACTTCGACGGCTGGCACCAGGACATCCTGGACCTCTTCATCGAATCGGAAAACCTCTTCCGATGGGGTCTGTTCGTGCGCGACCCGCTCGACACCTGGTCCAAGGACCGGGTCACTCTGGTGGGCGACGCCTGCCATTCGATGACGCCCTACCTGGGCATGGGCGTCAACATGACCATTGAGGATGCATACGTCCTTGCGCGCTGTCTGGAGGCGTCGCCTGACGATATCGAAGCGGCACTGAAGCGCTACGACGCCGCTCGCGTTGAGCGCACGAACAAGACGAAGGCGAGTTCGCTTGCGATGCTCGGCATCTTCCATAGCCCGGAACTCGAAAAGATCGACACAGCGCGCCAATACATTCAAAAGGAATGGTCGCCGGATGCTGTACGTGAGCGCTATGAATGGCTCATCACGTACGACGCGACCACGGTGGAGATCTAACCCTATGACGGATAGCACCAATAGTTCGCCCGTCCATGGGACGGCATCATTCCTGAAGAAGAGCAAGCCATCTATCGTCAAGCCGGCTGGGGCACGCCCAGCGGTATTGGCCTGCGACCGGCGCTGCTCGTCATCGACGTCCAGTACCGTTCCATGGGCGACGCTCCGATGCCGATCCAGCAAGCCATCGATCACATGTCCACAAGCTGCGGTGAGTACGGCTGGCGCGCCGTACCTCACATCGCCCAACTGCTTAAGGTGTTCAGGGATCTGCGTGCGCCAGTGCTCTATCCCTATGTGGCGCCCAAAGGGGAGCACAACCGTGGTCAGTTCGAAGCGAAGGTGCCAGGGGTGATGGACGTGCCTGAGCGAGGATACGATTTCGTCGCTGAAGTTCAGCCCCTGCCCGGGGACATCAAGATTCCAAAGTTCCAGGCCAGCGCCTTCCATGGAACGGCGCTTACAAGCTACCTTATTGCTCAAGACATCGATACGCTCGTGGTCACAGGTTGCACCACTAGCGGTTGCGTGCGTGCGACCGTAGTGGATGCTTGTGCACTCAACTTCAAGGTCGTGGTCCCGCAGGACGCCGTTTACGACCGCTCGCAGACATCGCATGCCGTGAACTTGTTCGACATGGCAAGCAAGTATGCCGACGTCATGCCCACGGAAGAGCTCGTGCAGCGACTGCGCGCCCAGCTCGGGTCGCGTCAATCCTGAAGGCATCCGGGTCGCCACGCGCCGAAACATCCGCAGCTCCCAGCGATTGGCTCGCCCGAGTCAGGGAGCTTGATCGGAGTGAGCCTCCACCTTCGCTTCTACTTGCGACGGCTATTGCGAACTGAGATCGGGCCGTGCGACATCTCGGGCGTCAGCGCACAAATTTTTCTAAACGATCCGGAGAAAAGATGGATGGACGCGCATTGCGATGACGGACAGACTTTGATCTGTGCGAAGTGGCAGTTCGTGCTACTCATGCACTTACTCTGGGTAAAACGGAATGATGACAAAAGGAATGAACGACATCGGTCATTCAGGCGAAGCTCAGCTGCATGAGGACAATGAACCCGGTGAGGGTTGGAGAGCTGTCTTCAGTAAGTCGGCCTGCTTCTTGGCTCGCCAATAGGCGAGGTCCGAAATGCTGTCAGCAGCTTCTCTTCCTCTACGCGTTGACTCAATCGATGCCATGGACGAGCTGGACAAGGCTGCTCGTCGCCACTACACAGAATGTGGTGGGGGGCGCATTGTTTGGCGGAGTTGGGGTGAAGGACGACCAGTGCTACTTCTTCATGGAGGGTCAGGCAGCTGGACGCATTGGGTACGAAATATTGCTGCGCTGTCGTCTCAAGGTCGCTGCGTATGGGCACCAGATCTCCCGGGTTTCGGTGAGTCAGCTACGCCGTTGAATGGCAATGACGCCGACGCTGTTGCTGACTGTTTGTCGCTCAGCCTTCCCCATGTGTTCGGGGATAACCCAATCGATGTCGTCGGCTTCTCCTTTGGAGCATTGGTAGCAGGATTTCTAGCCGCTCGCGACCCCGCTCGCCTGGCGCAGCTGGTACTCGTTGGAGCTCCGGCATTGAGTAGGGCGCCGCATCCCCATATCGACCTGAGGCCTTGGCATACGGCGGAACCTGGAGAGGCGAGGCGCAACGTGCATAGGCACAACCTTGGCGCTTTGATGCTTTCTCAAGCTCGTGCGATTGACGAACTCGCCGTAACACTGCACGCAGACAACGTTGTGAGAGATCGCATGACTGCACGGCGTCTGATATTTGGAGACGCGCTGCTGCGGCTTCTCCCTGAGATTCAATGTCCGGTCGCTGGTATCTGGGGAGCTGAAGACGTCGTATACCGTGGTCGCCTCGAGCTCATTGGCAACGCGCTAGCGCATGCGCCACGAATGCAGCAGTTGGCGCTTGTCGCACAGGCAGGACATTGGGTGCAGTACGAGCGTCCTGCGGCGTTCAATGAAATTCTTAAAAACATCCTGCACCATCAGCCCGCCACGACCTGACCACTTGGTAGCAAGTGCGGGATGGTCATACGGTGCTCGAACGCAGAGTTTCCGCATAGTCGCCCCCCACCAAGTTTGGAGGGTGGCAGTGGACTTCACCCTGCATTTCTACTACTTGGAAGAAGAGCAACGATGGACAACCTTGACCTGTTGGTTTTACGTTCATTGAGAGACTGGCGCCGCGACAACAAGTCCGCTTGGCTCGTCACGGTTGTGGGAACCTGGGGGTCATCGCCTCGACCCGTAGGTTCGGTGCTCGCGTTGCGTGATGATGGCAACGTGGTTGGTTCTGTCAGCGGTGGATGTATCGAGGATGACCTGATCGTGAAAGCCACGGCCCCTAACCACGGCGCAAGCCTCTGTTCAGAGTCAGGAGGACCTTTGATTCTGACCTACGGTGTGTCCAGCGATGAGGCTCACAGGTTTGGCCTGCCTTGCGGCGGAACCATAAAACTGATGATTGAGCCCAATCCCCAGCTTGAACCTCTTGAACGATTGGTGGATGAGCTGGGGCGGGGAGGACTCATGCATCGCCGTGTGAGCGTCCTTGACGGTGACGTGCTTCTCACACAAGCGGAGAATCCGGACGAGCTAGTCTGCACGAATGATTTCGTGACCAGCACCTTTGGCCCGGAATATCGAATGTTGCTGATAGGAGCTGGGCAACTGACGGAGTACTTGGCGACTATGGCGGCCTTCTGTGGGTTCTCTGTGACGGTTTGTGACCCAAGGGTTGAGTACACCGAGTCTTGGTCCGTACCGGGGGTGACCTTGGTGAAAGGCATGCCTGATGACGAGGTAGTGTCTTTCAGACCAGATCGTCGTAGCGTCGTCATCGCACTCACTCACGACCCCAAACTGGACGACCTCGCTCTGCTTGAGGCCATCAACTCGGAGGCGCTTTATGTCGGTGCGATCGGGAGTCGCCGAAACACAGAAATCCGTCGGCAACGGATGCACGAGCATTTTGATGTTGCGCTGAGCAACCTGGGGAGGTTGCGGGCGCCCGTTGGTATCTTCGTTGGAAGTAAGACGCCCTCTGAGATCGCAGTGAGCATCATGGCAGAAGTCATAGCTGTGAAGAATGGGGTCGAGGTGCCACGCGAGATGATGGTCGCCTCGGCCAAAGACATGTTGAAGGTTCCAGAGCAGAGCGAGCTTTGACGACTTCTTAGTCAGCTAGTACTTGCAAGGCTGGAGCTCTCGTGTCTGTGGCCCGGAGCTGGTGTAAGGCTTTCAAATCGGGTCTTCGTTTGACTGGTGTGCCGTACGCTGAACTCTGTAAGGCTCAAGAACCTCCACGGTGGCCGTTTGTCCTGAAACCAGGCGCCTGTTAGAGGGGATCTCATCGAGCCTCACTCTAACGGGAACGCGTTGTGCAAGGCGGACCCAGCTAAAGGTGGGATTGACGCTTGTTAGCAGGTTGCTGCTGGTGCTGCGGTCCCGGTCACCGATGCCGGCGGCGATGCTCTCAACGGCTCCCGAAAGCGCAGGTGCCCCCATGGGGGTGACGCGTACCCTGTCTCCTGGTTGGATTCGGGCCAGCTTGTGCTCTTCGAAATAGCCTTCGACGTAGATTGATTCGGTATCAACTAAAGCCAGCGCTGGGTGGGCAGCACTTGCGTAGGCTCCTTGATGCAGGTCCAGGTTTGTCACTAGACCGGCAGTGGGCGCGCGAACCTCTGTGCGTTGCAGGTTCAGCCTGGCCCTGTCCACGGCAATTTCGGCCTGCCGGAGGGCGGCTTCGGCCAACTGGAGTGCGCCTTGCGCGTTAACGACCTTTAGGCTTAGCTGTTCTCGGTGGTCCGGCGCACTCCCATCGCTTAGTTTGGACAGGCGACTGCACTCACGTTGTGCTTGGGCAAGAGCAAGGCGCTGATTCTTGATCGCGATACGCCGTACGACAGCATCGGCTTCGGCTTGGTGGAGTGCCAGTTCGAAACGGGCGCTGTCTACAGAAAACAGCAAAGTGCCGGCAGCGACAGGCTGGTTGTCGTGCACTGCAACTACTTTGACGATGCCAGAAACATCGGGTGCAACTTGCACCACGTCGGCGCGCACACGGCCATTGCGAGTCCACGGGGCGCGCTCATAGTGGTCCCATAGCTTATAGCCTGCCCAGACGGAGGCCATCACTGTGAGAAGCGTGACAAGCACACGGATGACGGGAAGGGGAGGAAGGGAGCTGCGCAAAGAGAGGGTAGGGGTGTCAGGTTTCATAGGCGGTGGCGCAAGCGCGGGTTTGAAGCTAAGTGCTGGCGCCGGGGAACCACGCCAAGATATAAAGAACGAGGATGTAGAGTGCAAGGTCAAACAGCGCGGGATGCCATATCCATCGGTAAGCGCCAAGGCTTGCCAGAGGGCGGCGAATTAGCCATGTGCACACCAGCGCACATCCCGCCAGCAGCAAAAGAGACGGCAGCTGCAGGCCGAAAAAATTTACTTCGGTCATGGTGGAAGAGTGGCGGGCGCCGACGGAAAGAGGTTGCGTCTAAGGCCTACGAGTGCCGCGATCACGGGCCGGTCAGCTTTTTCGGTTACGGCGTTCAGGAGCAGCCGGTCAACTTGCGGCAGCAACGACTCAACCCGAGATGGCGCGCCAGCAGCCTGTGTTTGCAGCATGAGAGCTAACTCCCTTAAAAGGCGGCTGGTCGGCTCTACTGGAAGTCGCTCACGATGAAGTTGAAGCGCGACGATGTCCGCTCCCATGCGCAGCTCGCGCAACGCGTGGACTGCGGCAACCTCGATTGCCTCAGGGCCATGGGGGGCCAAGCGCGGTGCGAGTAGGGAAATTCTGTCCAACATTCGACCGGCGTATGCATCACGGGAGGATGTGTCATGGGGATGAGAAGCCAGCTTGGCAAGATCCTTCCAAGTCGATCGTCTTATGCGCTCGGCAGTCCAATCGGGGCCGACGCTACGCATAAGCGCGGTGACGCGTGCCGCGATCGCTGCACCTACAAACAAGGCCAGGTTGGTACTGATGAAGCTCACCAAATCGGCGGTGGCTGTATCTTGGAGGGCGAGGGTCCCAGCAACGCCGAAAAACATGCCTAGGGCGTTCAAGGAACTAGCCGGGCGCGCCATGTAGCACCCGATCACCAGGAAAAGAGGTGCGATGCACAGCACCAGCATGCCGAAGTCACGGGCCAGCGGCATGACCCCCAATACACAGAAGGCGGAAACGGGCAATGACCAAAGAAGTGCGACGATGAACTTGTGCATCGCTGGCACAGGGTCGTCCATGGTGGCAAAGAAGCTGCAGAAGACCGCAGCGCTCATGGCCATGGCCGATCCTGAGGGCCAGCCAGTAGCGATCCAGAGAGCACACGACATAACGGTGGACAGAACTGCAGCAATCGCCGAGCGCATGGCGAGTCCTCTATCCAGATGCAACACACGGCGACGCATTGCTTTTGTCCGATGTTTTGGTGCAACGTTGCCGGCAATGCCTTCGTCGATGCTACGTCGCAGTTCGGTGCAAGCATGCCAATCGGTTACTAAATCGCCCATGCGGGTTGCCAGGTCGATGCGCAGCGCGCGAATCCAGGGAGTGGGCGCTGGACCGTCTGCTACTGCTGCAAAGGCGGCGCGTGCCTCGTCTATTGACGCTCGGGGCGCATCAGGGTCTAGCCACTCAGTGTGCAGGGCGAAGGCCGAGGTGATGTCGTCCGGAAGGCCTCCTGCGGCGTCCATAGCCTCCAAGCGATCTTCTACGGCTGACAGTGTTGGCATAAGCGCAGCTATGCGGTCCTGCAAGGCGTCGATAGAACTCCCCGTCCACCGTAGGTTCGTGGAGTCAAAAGGCACATGCGTGGACAACAGACGCAACTGTGTGATGTCCAGTGCCAGTTGCTGACGATCTGCCAAAGTACGCTTTTGAGTTGCCTTGACGGGCTTTGTAAGAAATAGATCGTGCAGCCATTGACGAGCATCACTCAACGCTCGGTCCATCACGCCAAGGATTGATGGTGCTAGGCTGACCGGAAGCGCACTTCCGTGGATCAGGCAGGCGCAAGAGATTCCCAATGCGATCTCGGTGACTCGCGTGATGGCAGTGTCGAACATCGCGGCGGGGGCCTCTACAAGGGGAAAACCAATCAGAGCAGCCGAGTAGCCAGCTAGCATGAGCAAGTAGGAGCGTGCACTTCTGTCCAGCAAAGAGAGGTATAGGCACAGCCCCACCCACAAGGACATGGCCAACGACAAGATCTCTGGTGATCCAGACAGTGAGGGAATGAGCATCACAGTGGCGGCGCACCCTAGAAAAGTCCCCAGGAGCCGGTAAAGCGCTTTAGAGCGCACGTTGCCTGCGATTGGATGGGCAACTATGTACGCAGTCATCACGGCCCAGAATGGTCGTGGAAGACCGAAGCGGCTTGATAGGTACAGCGCAAGCATGGCGGCCGCAAAACTCTTGAGAGAAAACTGCCACTCCTGTCTGGAAAATCGAACCGGCGCTATCAGCCGTTCGAGTGACCACGATGGCGTCGGTGTGGCGCCATCCTTGTTGCGAATCATTTGCATGTAGTGATGCTAGTCGTGGGCCATGAAAGGCTAAAATTGCATACTCAGTCAAATAGTTTCTCTTTTCAGCCATCCTGTGTGACCGCCAGAGATCGAACGCCGTCAGGCTCAAGCTTTGAGCTCGACTACGAGCCAGCCGTGCCCGTCCTGGCCCTTCGTGTCGATGTGGAGGCGCGTGAGCGCGAAGTCCCGATACATGAACACCGCTCTGGCCAACTTGTCATGGCGCTGCGCGGGGCTGTTTCTTGCGATGTGCCTGGTGCTTTGTGGATGGTTCCACCGCAGGCGGGTGTGTGGATTCCAGGCGGGATGTCGCACAGCAATCACAGCACGGCGAACGCAGTGATCTTCTATCTGTTTGTAGCTCCCGGTGCCGCACCACTGCCCACCCGTTGTTGCACACTGAGCATCAGCCCAATGTTGAGCGAGATGATCCAGTACATGGCAGTGCAACCGACTATGTACGAGCCTGGTGGGCCGACTGATCGACTCGCCAGCGTCCTGCTGGACCAACTCTGTGCGATGCCCGCAGAAGAGCTCTTCCTACCCATGCCTAAAGACGCGAGGCTCCGAAAGGTGTCTCGCGCCATGATGCGAGACCCTTCTGACCGACGTACCCAGAAAGACTGGGCTTGCGAGCTGGGGATGAGCGAGCGCACGCTGAACCGACTTTGTACATCTCTAACCGGCCTGAGCTTTGGCAGATGGCGCCGCCAACTGCACATGATTGTGGCGCTGCGTGAGCTGTCTGGTGGCGCGACCGTACAGCAAGTGGCCTATAGCCTTGGCTACGAATCAACATCTGCCTTCATTACGATGTTCAAGAAGGCGTTCGGAAAGCCCCCTGCAACCTACATCAACGATCGACTGCAGGCGGTGGCTTGAAGACTGCATTCCGATTGCGTTTGCGCTTTCTGCAGTTGGCGTGGGTGAAGCCGTGTCGGCGTGCTCACCTGTAGGCGCGTGCTTGCGTTACGCCGCCATCCACCACCACGGTGGCCCCCATTACGTAGTCGCCAGCGCGCGAAGCCAAAAATATCGCTGCACCTGCGATGTCTTCTATCGTGCCGATGCGCTTGGCCGGAATGTGCTCGGACAGCTCTTCCCCATGGTCGCGCGCATTGCGGTTCATCTCGGATGGAAACGCACCGGGCGCGATCGCGCTAACCGCGATGTTGTCCTTGGCTAGACGCAGCGCCATCCGCCGCGTGAGGTGAATCAAGCCTGCCTTACTCGCGACGTATGAGTAGTTTTCCTGCGGATTGAGTCCGATGCCGTCGGTCGAAGCGATGTTGATGACTTTGCCCACGCGAGTTTTGGCAGCGGTGCGCAGTGGCTCCGAAAGCGCCTTGGTCAAGAAGAAGGGGGTTTTCAGATTCAAATTCATCACCTTGTCCCAACCCCCTTCGGGGAAGGCATCGAAGTCTTCTCCCCAGGAAGCACCAGCGTTGTTGACCAGGATGTCCATCGTGGGCTCGTGCTGAGCGTAGGCCGCTGCCAATTCTTGGCAACCTGCGAGCGTGGACACGTCGTATGGAAGCGAGACGCAGTGACCACTCTTGGACAACTCCCGTGCTGCCAGGTCGCATGCTTCGGCCTTGCGTGCGCTGATGTAAACCCGCGCACCTTGAGCCAGAAACCCTTCTGCGATCATGCGGCCAATTCCTCGTGAACCACCCGTTACCAACGCCGTTCGGCCCTTCAACGAGAAAAGGTCTTGTGTATTCATAGCATGGCTTTCGTCGCGGTGTCGCTCCGCATCAAGGTGTTTCTCTTATCAGTTCCGGCGGCTAGGCGAATCAGGTGGCTTCGAGCAGTTTCTGTCGCACATAGGCAGTTCCGTCAAACAACCTTCTGGCCGTGCGAGTGAAGTGCACTTCGCGCACCTTCCATGTGCCATCAGCCGCGTGTTCCACGTTCGAAAAAATCTTGATCACTCCACTGGGATCGCCAATGCGAATGGACGCAGGTCCCGCATGGTTGCCCCGCGCCTCAGCCGGGATAGTCCCCGCGATCTGCGCCGCAACAGAAAGGCATACGGAGCCACCACCCGGGAAGGCCTTGTGCATGGCCCCACCATTGAGAACCATGCGCGCGACGAAGTCGATCTCAGACGACCCCACGACGCGGTTTGCGATGGTTCGGTAGTCTTGCGCTTCGCCAATCAGGACCTGGTAAGGCGTGAGAATGCCTTCCGGGGGCAGGCCGCAACGGTCAGCGGCCCATCGCCTCACCTCCTCGGCCATCTCGTAGATGTCAGGGCTGAGTTCCCCAGGCAGTTCTTTGCCCGTGATGCCAAGATCTGCAGCACGGACGAACACACACGCAGTGCCAACGTCAACGATTGAGACGGGGATGTCGCGGCCGAGCTTGGACACGTGCACCCAATCGCGTGCCTGGCCGGTGGGCAACAGCTTGCCTGAGGTGGCTCCGCTGGTGTCTGAGTAGTCCAGCGCTACCTCTGCACCTGTTCCTGGGACTCCGTCCACTTCGCTTTCGCCTTCCACGCGCGGCTCGCCGTCCGCACACTGCACCACCATCCGGAGAATCTTCCCGGTGTTGGTGTTGTGCACGCGAACGGTGGTGAAAGGCTCTTGCACAGGAACCAACCGCTCCTGCAACGCGTACACCCCGGTAGCCGATGAAATGTTGCCGCAGACTATCTCGAAGCTCACGGTCGGCTGATCGATTCCGATCTGCACGAAGGTGTAGTCGATGTCAGCGTCCGAGCGCGAAGGGGGTCCAATGATGGCGCATTTGCTCGTCAGGATGTCGGCGCCGCCGAGCCCATCGATCTGTCGCACATCTGGGCTGCCAAACAAAGCCAGAAGGAATCGCTGGCGCGCCTGGGGATCGGTGGGCACGTCCCGCTGTGCGAGAAAAACGGCCTTGCTGGTGCCACCGCGCATCATGGTGACGGGAACGCGAATTTGTTCTTTCATCGCTTCAGTATGCATTTCCATCCACCTGTCGTCATTTCAGTTTGGCTGGGAATTCTTTAGCAGCGCTGCGAGGGTTTTCGCGTTTTAGCCTGGCTAAAGTTTTCCAAACAGAACTGCAATGACCGTAAGGACTTGAATCCCCATACTGCCTGTCGTCGTAGCAAGCGCTGCGTGAACAGGAGATACTTTTGAACATCATCAAGCGAACGGAATCCCACTTCCGTGAAACCGCTGACGGCATGGTGCTGATAGCCACACGTGTTGCCGGGCAGCCGCCCCAATTCCCACCGATCGAGTTCGTTCACAACGGTCAGCAGGCTGAGGAAATCGACCTCGGGCCGACTGGCTCCCTCTACAGCTTCACCATCGTTCATGCAGGCAAGGACAAGCCACCCTACGGCTTGGCGCATGGTCGACTTCGAACCTGGTGTACGCGCGTTCGGACGGCTGCTGTTTGACGCCGAGCCACCCGCCATCGGCAGCCGCGTGCGTGTGGTGCCCTTCTCGTTGCCTGACGGCACGCCCGATTACGCCTTCCAGGAGTGATGCTATGAACCAACCCCTGATCACCGGCGTGGGCATCACCGATTTCGGTCGTTTCCCGGAGTTGACCGAAGAGGCCATGGCGCAGTCTGCCATCCTCGATGCCTTGGCGGATGCCGGCACGCCTCTGTCCGAGGTGCAGGCGTTCTATTGCGGAAACGCGCTCGGGGCGTCGTTGCCGGGACAGCGCGCATTGCGTGAAATGCATGTCAACGGCGGCGCGGTCTACAACGTGGACAACGCCTGCTCCAGCGGAGCGACCGCGCTCAATCTCGCCTTGCAGGCACTCAAGGTTCGCCAGTACGAGACCGTAGTGGTGTTTGGCATGGACCATCTGAGTAGCCTGGGCGGTGGGCCTTTGCAACTCAGCCAGAAGGACTGGAACAACCGGCGCGGCATGATCATGCCGGCCTTGTATGCCATGCGCGCCAAGCGCTACATGCATGACCATGGCCTTAAGTTGGAGACACTGGCGGACATTTCGGTCAAGAATCGAAAACATGGTGCCCTGAACCCGATTGCCAAGTTCGCGAAACAGGCCACGCGCGAAGAGGTGCTTGCTTCTCGCCCAGTGGCCGAACCGCTCACGCTGCTGCAGTGCTGTCCTGCCGTGGTTGACGGCGCAGCGGCGATCGTGCTCAGCACCCGACCCCCGAAGGGTGTGGCAAAGCCGGTGAGGGTGCTGGCGTCCGTGGTGCAGTCCGGCTTGTTCGAGACCGAACCGGTGGATATGACCGAGGCCGAGATTACGGCACGCGCCGCCCGACTCGCCTATGAGCAGGCTGGCATCGGTCCGCAAGACCTGAGCCTTCTCGAGGTGCATGACGCTTTCACCATTTCCGAGTTGCTCTATTACGAGGCGCTCGGGCTTTGCGCCCGTGGCGACGCCGCAGGTTTTCTGCAAAGTGGCGCGCCCGCGTTGGGCGGTCGGGTACCCGTCAACCCGAGTGGTGGCCTCATCGCCAAGGGTCATCCCCCGGGTGCGACGGGTGTCGCACAAATCGTCGAGGTGTGCGAGCAACTGCAAGGCCGTGCTGGAGCTCGACAGGTACATGGCGCTCGGATCGGCCTCACGCAGGTGACCGGTGGTGGCATCTGGGGCGTAGACCACGCTGCCTGCTCAATCAACATTCTTTCGCTCTGAAGGCAAGCACCATGAACCCTACACAAAACACCGCTCCCGCGTCGCTGCAAGGCCTTGTCGCTGTCGTCACTGGCGGCGCGAAGGGAATCGGTTTAGGTATCGCCCGAGAGCTGGCGACCGCCGGCTGCCGTATCGCGCTTTGGGACTTCGACGAAGGAGCATTGAAAGAAGCCGAGCGCAACCTCTCCGGTGAAGGTTTTGACGTGAAGACCTTCAAGGTCGATGTCAGCTCTGTGGAGCAGGTGGAATCGACCGTGGCCCAGCTCCTAACGTCCCATGCGCGCATAGACATCCTGGTCAACAACGCGGGCATTGGTGGCGACAAGCTCGTCTCCAAGATGGATCTCGCGTTCTGGAGCCGGGTAATCGAGATCAACCTCCATTCGCAGTTCATCTGCTCCAAGGCGGTGCTGGCGCAGATGGCGGAGAACCGGTTCGGACGCATCATCAATATCGGCTCCCGTGCTTGGTTGGGCAATCGCGGCCAGGCAGCGTACTCTGCGTCTAAAGGCGCCGTTGTCAGCCTGACTCGCTCGCTGGCGCTGGAGTACGCGCGCAAGGGCATTACGGTGAATGCAATCGCGCCCGGCATCGTTGAGACCCCTCTGTTTGAAACGCTGACGGAGGAGGTCCGCCAGAGTCTGCACAAAACGGTGCCGATGGAGCGAATTGGCGAGCCGGAGGACATTGCCCGCGCCGTCCGCTTTTTTGCAGAACCCGGTTCGAGCTACGTCACCGGCCAGCTCCTGTACGTTTGCGGTGGGCGCAGTCTCAGCAGTCCCTCGGTGTAACCGCCCGGTTCGACAGCAAGAGCAACCAACCGAGTTGTAAATCGCATGCTGGCAAATGCACTGAACGGGCTGAAGGTGATTGACTTCACCCAGGTGATGGCTGGGCCGACTTGCACTCTGTGCATGGCTGATCTCGGCGCCGATGTCGTGAAGGTGGAGGCTCCCACAGGTGACCTCTCGCGGGCTCTTTCACCCTGGGTCAACGGCGAAGGCGTTGCTTTTCTTGCGCTCAATCGCAACAAGCGCAGCATCGTTTTGGATCTCAAACAGCCAGAGCACCGGCAGGTTGCCTTGCATCTGATCGCCGGAGCGGATGTCGTCGTGGAAAGCTTTCGCCCCGGCGTGATGGAGCGGTTCGGGTTGGACTACGCTACGGTGTCCGCTGAAAACCGGCGTCTGATCTACTGCTCGGTGTCGGCGTATGGGCAACAGGGAGCGGGAAGAGACCTGCCGGGGGTGGATGGCGTGCTGCAGGCGGTAAGCGGCCTCATGAGCGTCACCGGCGCACGCGATGGAGACCCGTGCAAGGTTCCGGTGCCGGTAGTCGACCTAATGACGGGATCACTGGCCACCATCTCGGTTCTGGCTGCTCTTGCTGAGCGGCAACGCACGGGCCTGGGGCAGCACGTGGAGGCCAGCATGTTTGCGAGTGCCATCGCACTGCAGCACGTGAGTTTTGCGTCCTACCTTGCCGATCGCCAAGTGCCCGGTCCACAAGGTAACGCCGCGCCCTATTCAACGCCAAATGAGGCGCTGCGTTGCGCTGACGGATGGATCATGGTGGCGGCGTATCACCCTGCGCGTTGGCAGGCCTTCTGCGATGCCATCGACGCACCCGAACTGGCGTCCGATCCCCGCTTCTCCGAGAACAAGAGCCGGCTTGAAAACCGCGATTCGATGTTGCGCTTGATTGAAGCGCGCATGGTCGAGCAGTCGCGCGCCTTCTGGCTCGAGAGGTTCACTGCTGTAGACATCATTTGCGGGCCCATCAACAACTATGCCGAGGTGACGCAGTCTTCGGCCTTTGTCGAAGCAGCTCTCACGGAGAAACTGCAGCATCCGGTCGCAGGTGTTTTGACGATGCCGCGCAGTGTATTGGGTGCGGTTGGAGAGCGTCCTCTTGCACGACGAACTGCGCCCACGCTCGGTCAACACACTCGTGAGGTGCTTGTCGAACTCGGCATGTCGGCTGAAGACATTGAGGTGGTGACAGCCGCCTGCCCTAAACGCAACTGAAGAAATCCCATGCCTATTACCAAGACAGTCCAAGATGGCGTCGCCGTCGTTACCCTAAATCGCCCAGAAGCCATGAACTCGATCGATCCAGAATCGAATGAGCAGTTGCTTGAAATATGGGACGAGGTATCGAACGACGAAGACATTCGCGTGCTCGTCCTCACCGGCGCAGGCGAGCGTGCGTTCTGCACAGGTGCAGACCTCAAGAAAACGATGCCCCCCGCCGACAGTGCTGCTCGGCAAGTGTTTCGTGGCGGTACCAAGCATTTCAACTTCGGCACGCTGCAGACAGATAAGCCGGTAATTGCTGCGATCAATGGCTACGCCCTCGGCGGTGGACTGGAACTCGCGTTGCTTGCGGACATCCGTATCTGCTCTGAAAATGCCCAATTTGGCTTACCAGAAGTGCGTGTCGGCAGCATCCCGGGTGCTGGCGGTACTCAACGACTTATCCGAGCCGTTGGCCAATCGGATGCGATGTGGATGTTGCTGACAGGTGAGCGCATCGATGCCAGTGAGGCGTTGAGGATCGGATTGGTCAGCAAAGTGGTGCCTCTGTCCGAGTTGCAGGCCACAGCCGTTCGCCTGGCGCGCACTATGGCAGGCAACGCCCCGCTGGCTATGACTGCCGCCAAGCGCTTAGCGATGACCGGGCGGGAGTTGCCGCTTGTTGGTGGGCTTGAGCTCGAGCGCCAGGCCTTTGGGGTGCTGAGGGATAGCGAGGATCGTCTTGAAGGGCGTCGAGCCTTCGGCGAAAAGAGAGCTCCCGTTTTCCGGGGCCGCTGACTGGCCCGCTTCCCTCGCATCCTTCCGTTCCCCACGAGCGCGTTAAAAGCGCCTCTGCGGATTAACCGTAAACAGAAATGAGCACAGTCAGTCTATGAAACGCAGAAACGTTGTCTCCGCCCTGATTCTTGGGGCTGCCAGCTGCGCGCAAGTGGTGCGCGCTCAGGCTTCTCGTGGTGCGGGACGCACCGTCCGAATCGTTGTTGGATTTCCACCGGGTGGCTCGACAGACGCGATAGCAAGAATCATCGCGCCGTACTTGGCAAAGTCAATGGACGCCACCTTCATTGTGGAGAACAGGCCGGGTGCCGGCGCGCGGATCGCAAACACCATCGTAAAGGGTGCGAAGCCAGATGGAAACACTCTGCTGCTCACGTCCTCATCGTTGATGGCGGTCTATCCCTATGTGTTCAAGAACCTGGGTTACGACCCACTGCGCGACTTTGTGCCGGTGACTTCTGTTGTTGACATGGACTTTGGATTCGTTGCCAGCACTGCTGCTGCTCCAGGAGTCACCACACTGCGCGAATATGTTCAATGGGTGAAGTCGAAGCCGGGCAATGACAACTACGGGGCAGTGGGCCCAGGCTCAATACCGCACTTCCTGGGGGATGTTCTTGCACGAGCTGGTCAAGTTCAACTGAACTACATCCCGTTCAACGGTGCGTCACCTCACCTTCAAGCGCTCAACGGCGGTCAGATCCCTTTCGGTGTCGATGTGGTTGCAGGGATCGTGCCGCACCTCGAAAGCGGGCGTGTGAAGTTGCTGCGCCACAAGCGGCACTGAACGCAGCGTTCAGGGTGTTCCAACAGCGGCCGAAGCTGGGTTCGGCGAGTTGACGACTGAGGATTACACCGGCTTCTTCTATCCCGTCGGGACACCCGCTGCATTCGTGCAACAGGTTCAGGCGGCGGTGCAGGCTGCGTTGCAGCAGCCTAGCGCGCAGGAGAGCTTTCGCAAGCTGGGTTTCAAACCAAGCGGGGCAGATTCGGCTCAGTTCACCCAGCGTGTGCAATCGGACTACCAAAGGTGGGGCAAGATTGTCGCGACCTCAGGATTCAAGCCGCTGGATTGAGGTTACGTGATGTCACTACACAGCTATCTGGGTAAGAAGCTTCATACAGTGCCGAAGGTGTGGCAAAGCGCTCTGATTCTTTTGGTCATTGTGATTTCTACTTCGTCACCACCGGCTCTCGCTCAGGCGAGTGCTAGCGGTCCGGCCAGAGTGCTTGTAGGGTTCTCGCCCGGCGGCACGCTGGATGTGGTTACGCGGGCTTTGGCAGAACAACTTCGAGACCCGCTTCATCGATCTGTCATCGTTGAGAACAAACCGGGAGCGGGTGGGAGAATTGCCACTGACACGCTGCTCTCCGCGCCTGCAGACGGCAGCGTGGCTATGCTATGTCCAGACTTCCTCAAGTCGATCTATCCATTCGTATTCAGAAAGCTGAACTACGAGCCGGAAAGAGACATCCTCCCGGTGTCAACGGTGGTTGAGTTCCCCATGGCGCTGGCTGTGCCAGCTTCTTCACCAATCAAGACCTTTGCTGAGTTTTCTCAGTGGATGCGCGCGCATCCCGAGAAGGCTCATTTTGGGCATGCTGCCTCAGGTGGGCCGACCCACTTCCTCGGACTACAAATTGGCAAGATGATTGGCGTGCCTCTGGAAGACATTCCATTCCCAGGCGCAGCCCCGATGATCACGAACTTGATGGGTGGCAATATTGCTGCGGGTACTTCCACAGTAGGCGATTTCGCGCAGCACCACAGCGCGGGTAAGTTGCGGGTGCTGGCCGTTACATCGCCGCATCGCTCACCTCTCTTGCCGGATGTACCTACCTTCAGCGAGTTGGGTCGCAAGGAGCTCACGGCCGTGGGTGTACTGGCGGTATGTCTTCCACCAAGTGCATCCCCGGCCGCTGCGTCTGAGTGGAGCACGGCTGTTCGTAAGGCTATTGCAACTGAGAGTTTTGCAAGCAAAATCCGCACGCTTGGCTTCGTGAACACGGGGAGCTCGCCAGCTGAGGCCAGCACCAAGTTCAACGAAATGCGCGATTTCTGGGAGCCGATTATTAAAGCTTCCGGCTTTAAGGCGGACTAGAGTCGATTGTTCAGGCGAATCGAGGGTATGCATCATGGCTTACATCGACTATCCGTCTCTTGAGACTCTCCCGCCAGACCTTCAGGAGATGCTCCGGGTGAAGGGGTCAAGTGTCTTGCAGATGTTGATGCATTCACCAGGGATAGCGCCTGATCTTATGGCCTTTGCAGAGGCTGTGAAGCAGAAGAACTCCCTGCCCGCTGACTTGATGGAGTTGGCTATCCTCCGTGTGGGGTACGCCTGCGATGCGATGTATGAAACCGACAGGCATGAGCGTTACGGCCGACTGGCTGGGTTGAGCAAGGCGGCGATAGAGGCAGCAAGATCTAACAAGGGCCTCGCTTCGATTCGCCCAATCGAGCGGGAAGTGATCTTCTTGGTGGATGACATTCTGAAGAACGATGGACTTTCTTCTGAAGGGCGCAAGCATGCGTTGCGAGTCTTCAAAACTGGGCAGGTCTCCGACCTAGTCTTGACTGTAGGTCTATACAAGTGCGTGTGCTACTTTCTACGGAGCTTTGGGGTTGACATTGAGACCTCGTTTGAGCCGCCTTCAATGTAGACCATGCGACGGGTTCGGACGCAACTCGCGGCGGGCGATTGAGAAGCCGTTACGTACTGTTGTAGAGGGAGACCCCAGGCTTCATGACTTTTTCCAGGAAAACAATGCCGAACTACATCTGTGAAACCTGCGGAACGCAATACGCAGAATCCGCGCAGCCGCCAGTGCAGTGTCCCGTCTGCGTGGATGACCGCCAGTACGTCGGGTGGGCGGGTCAGAAGTGGACCACGCACCATGCTTTGCTCGAGAAGCACAAGCTTCGCATCGAAGACGACTGTGGTCTGCTGGGTATTGGCATGCCGAATGGGTTTGCCATTCCGCAGCGGGCGCTTCTTCTGCCGACAGACGCCGGCAATATTCTTTGGGAATGCGTGAGCATGGTAACGGACGAGGCCGTTGCCGAAGTCAAGGCGCGTGGGGGAGTCGCGAAAATCATCATCTCCCATCCTCATTTCTACGCATCCATGATTGAATGGAGCGAGGCTTTGGGCGGTGTACCCATCCTTTTGAACGCGGCAGACAAAGCGTGGATTCAGCGTCAGGCGCCACAAATCGAGTTCTGGGCTGGGGACGTACACAAGGTCTCCGATCAAGTGACCCTCCTTCGTGTCGGTGGGCATTTTCCAGGGAGCTCGGTGCTTCATTGGAAGCAAGGACCACGAGTGGGTGGTGCGCTCTTTCCGGGCGATGCATTGCAAGTGGTGTACGACCGCCGGCACGTCTCGTTCATGTATAGCTATCCGAACTTCGTCCCAATGAAGACCAGTGACATCCGTGCAATACGTGATCGTTTGAGTGGCTATGATTTTGCGGACGTGTTCGGATTTACCTGGGGCCTAAACATCATCGGCGACGGGAGGGCAGCGGTGGACGCTTCATTCGATCGATTTTTAGCTGCGGTCGAGGGTTGAGGGCGGTCTGTTCAGACTACATTGCTGAAGCGTGATCCGCGCGCGAGGGAGCTTGACAAGCTTTCGGCAGGCGCCGTTGAGCATATAGACATTAGCCGTGCCAATTCATTCGGCGGCCAGTAGCATTCCTACGGCACCCGCGACGAGTACAGCGTCAATGAGGATCTCGAAGGTCTGCGCTCGGAGCCGCTGGACTAAATGTTTGGCGACCATAGAGCCGGCAAGCAATGCGATGCCAATCGTGAGTCCGCGTGCAACGACGGGTGGCGTTAGCACGCCAGAGACGCCAAAAGTCCCGAGCTTGCCTGCGTAGAGCAGTACTGCGCTTGCCGCCTCCGATCCGAGGAACGCTCCACCGCTCATTCCGTAGCCAGAAAACACAGGAACGCTAAGTGGCCCAGTGGAGAGCACCAATCCGGTGAGAAATCCAACGAGCGCTCCTGCGAAACCCATATGCCATGCGCTCAGTTGGAGGTGCGACCGCCTGATGAGGCGGCGCAGCGGGATCATCGCAAGAAAGAAGATGGCCAGGAACACGTCCACCACGGCGGGTGGAATTGTGAGCAGCGTGTGGGCGCCAAGCACGGCTGCGGGAACTCCAGTCACTGAATAGGCGAGCAGCGGCCTCCAACGGATCACATGCCACCAGACAATCACACGTCCGATGTTGCCGAACAAAGAGGCGATCGCCATGATGGGAACCGCGCTTCGAGGCCCGTACATGGTCACGAGGACGGGCAGCATGATCAACGACGAGCCTGTACCGACAACGCCGCTGAGAACTCCGGCACCGATCGCGAGGAGGAAAAGAAGGGAGAGCGTGATCATCGGCTGCAGGGTTAGCCAGGACCATCGCTTGCGGCAGCGAGGAGCGGTACAAGGACGTCGCTAATCGGAGTTTGAATGCTGTGATTCCTACCGCGACGCGCGAAGATGCCGTTGCGTATATCCCATTCAAGTGGCCGGCCGGCCTCTCGATCGGCGAGGATGGAAGTGCCCATGTCAGCGGGAGCCGCCTGGAACTTGTCGAGGAGTTCCAGCGGTACTTCATCGCCGAGTTCAGCGCCCTCTGCGCGGGCTACGGCCAGGCATTCCCGCAAATAGGCGAGGGCTAGCTCAGCGACGTCGGAGCGGCTAAACATCCCCGAGCGGCGGTGCGTGAGCGCCATGAGTCCGGCCACGGCGTTCTGCAGCAGCTTGCGCCAAGCCAGAGAACTGAAATTTGCGGCCAGGTCTACAGAACACCGCGTGCCTTGCAGCGCATCAGCCACCATATGGGAAGCCGAGATGTTTGGCAGACTGAGCCGCGCATCGCCGCGCAAGCACACAGAGCCATCTGATTGCGCCTGCGCTGGAAACCACACGACAGCGGGAACGATCTGTCCGCGTGGACAGTGCGGAGCGACTTGATTCAACTGTTCGACCCCGTTTTGTAGAACGCATACGACTGTCGCCGGCCCGGTCAGTGCCTTGAGCCATTCTGCTGCCGCATCAGTTTGTGTCGCCTTGACCGCGAGAAAGACGAGATCGACGGCGTTAGCGATCTGTGAGGGAGCTGTCTTGACTGGGCCAGGCACGGTGATGAGGCGATCACCATGCTGCAGCGTCAAGTGATCGCGGGGGGTACGGCCGCACAGTAACGGCGTGCGTTCTACCTCGTGCAGCATCGCCGCGACGGTGGTGCCGATGGCTCCGGGCCCGACCACGGCGACATTGGGTTTGACTTGGGTGTACATGAGAGCGGACTCCGTTGACGTGCATCTGCTCGAATGCTGGTTGTGCCTTCCGCAGACTTGATGTAATGTATTACACATGATTAATGATTTGTGTAACGGTGTTTCGGATGGCGAACGGCGGTTGCAGCAGTGGATGGGAAGCATCCAGGCCCGTTGCGGGGACCTTGCCGCGAGTGAGGCGAAGGTTGTCGAGCTCCTCCTGGCAGATCCCTTGTTTGTGGGTGCGAGCACGACCGCCCAGGTCGCCGCTCGCGCAGGCGTTTCACCACCGACCGTAGTCCGAGCCACGCGAGCGCTGGGATTCACAGGGTTTACCGAACTCAAGATCGAGATCGCCCGCGCTCGCGGCACAACTCAGTTTTTCGCGCCGCCTGAAGTACTCGCTGTGGATGCACCGTTGCGCACCGTGCTCGAAACATCCATCCGCGCAGGCACCGATGCGCTGACCGCGCTCGGGGGCGCCGTCGAGCTTTCCGCGCTCGATGATGCGGTTGGCGCTATCCAACATGCGCGCCAGGTGATTGCATTCGGAGCTGGCCCTTCTGCGACGATTGCCGCCGATGCAGTCTTCCGGCTGCGTGCGGTTGGCGTGACGACCATCGGTATTCAGGACCATCTTTCGGCCATGATTGCCACGCGTCTCCTTGGCCCAGGCGATGTCGTGATTGCCATCAGTTCGACGGGGCGTACCTCAACGACGCTCGCCGTTGCAGATGCGGCAGCCTCTGCAGGAGCGTCGCTCATTGCCGTGACCAACCAGTACGGCACGCCGCTGGCGGCGCTCGCTGACATTGCGCTTGTAGTTGGCGGTGCCCCATTGCCATCTCAAATGGCAGCAGCGGGGAGTCGGCTGGCTCAGCTCGTCATCGTCGATGCGCTGGTTGCCGCTCTTGCGCTGCGCGATCCGGAGCGCGGCCGTAGGGCAGAGCGGGCAGGCATCGATTTGCCCGACATAACCTGATGCAGCCCTCCGCAGTTGCGATGGTTCTGTTTGCAGCAGTAGCGCATGCAGCGTGGAACCTGGCCTCCAAGTACAAGCGCGGAGATACCCTACTGTTCGTGTGGGCCTATTGCTGTGCGTCGGCGCTGTGGTGCGTACCGATCGGTGCGGCCTTTATTGTCAACGGAGCGCAGAAGCTCGATTGGTGGCTCGCTGTGGGCGCAGCCGTCTCCGCCATTTTGCACATCGCTTACTCCCTGACCTTGCAGGCCGGATACGACCGCGCTGAACTTGGCTTGGTTTATCCGGTAGCGCGCGGCACAGGGCCGATGCTCACGATGCTGCTAGCAGTCCTCCTGCTGGGGGAAAGCCTCACAACGGTCACCGTGCTTGGCGCGTTGCTCATCGTCACGGGCATCTTTGTGGTCGCCGGCAACCCATTCAGAAGTGGGAGTCATCGACCCATGCAGGGAGTGTTGTGGGGTTCCGCGACCGGCGCAGCCATTGCCAGCTACACACTCTGGGATAGCTATTCGGTCACATCGCTCCACTTGACGCCCGTGAGCTACTACGCGGGCACTCTGCTGCTGCAAAGCCTGGCCCTGACTCCAATCGCGCTGCGCCGACGGCATCGGATCAAAGCTACCTTGCGTACTGACGCAGTACCGATCCTAGTCGTGGCTGTTCTCTCACCGCTCGCTTACATCCTCGTTCTCACAGCTATGCAGAGCGCGCCAGTGGCACTCGTAGCTCCCCTGCGTGAGTCTTCCATTGTTATCGGCGCACTCCTTGCGTGCTGGCTCTTTGGCGAGAGCCATCTCCCGCGCCGAATTGCCGGGGCCGTGGTCGTGCTAGCTGGCATCGCGGTGGTCAGTCTGTGACGTTTTCACGAGAACAGCGCCCTGCAAGCTAAGGCAGCCCTGACTTAGTCTGCAACTGGTGCGGCACCTGAAATCCTTGACACGCGAGACGATTCAACCCGAATCGTCCTGGCCAAAAGTCCTGTTGGAAAAGTCATGCAGTACCGCAACCCTGCTACCAAATCGGGGGCTTGTTCAGCGTCGCGTTAACGCACTGATCGAATCCAGTCACGAAAAAGTCGGACGGGTGTCGTGGTCGCTTTCATGGGGTCGCAGACAAGGTAGTAACCGAGTTCTGTTCTGGCGACGTGGTTTGCGGCAACCACGAGGCGCCCGATGCGCAGATCCTCTTCCACGTACGCTCGTTGAGCCATCGCGAAGCCAAGGCCATCTGCCGCTGCTTGGTAGCACAAGGCAGCATTGGCCAGCGTGATACCTCGCTGGCGCGGGGGGATCCGCCAAACCAGCGGAGCTGAACCATAGTGGCGATGCTTGTGGACGCAGCATGGAATGAAGCAGATTGACCTGCAGGAGGTCTTCAGCAGATCGCACCTGCGCAGCCAGACTGGGCGCACACACAGGAAGAAACTCATCGTCAAACAGGTGGTCCAGGTCGACATCGGTCCACTCGCCCATGCCGTGCCGGATAGCACAATCAGCTCCCTCAAGCCGGATGTCGTCAGCTATTGCGGTCGTTGCGATCTCCAGATCTATGTCGGGATGTTGTACGTAGAATCCTTGGAGGCGAGGGACGAGCCAGCGGATGGCCAGAGTGGGTGCCACCTTCAGGCGAAGCCTCTTTTCCGCTTGGTCGTCGGCCACCTCATTCAATGCATCGTTGAGGCGATCAAATGCATCTGAGACGCGGTGAGAAAGTCGTTCGCCCACCGCCGTCAGCTGGATTTCGCGCCCAGACTTTTGAAACAGCTGGGCGCCAAGTCCCTCTTCCAGATGCTTGATCTGCTGACTAACGGCGCCCGGTGTCACATGAAGCACCTGAGCGGCGCGCGAAACGCCCTTGGCACGACATACGGCATCGAACACCCTTAGCGGGCCCAGGAGTGTACGGAGGCCTTGCATTGTTTGACCTGAAGACTAGGCAGGCTCCGCTCTCGCTTGAGTCCGCTGTGTAGAGATTGCTCCAATTGGAGAGCGACCAGCCATCATGGTGGGGCAGCCTTTCATGATTGGACGAGACGCAGGACTGCACGCACGTCCGCCGCCGTCGTGATGGGACGAAGGTTGTTTCGTGTGACTTGAGGGTGGTCAAGTGCAGGTTGGATGAATGATTCCACCTGTTCGACGCTCAGTCCCAGATCTCGCAAACTGCGAGGCATGTCGAGTTCAGTGAGAAGGGTGAAAAGCACTTCGGAGAAAGGACCTTTTCGTCCCAATAGACTCCGAACATTTTTGTGCTGAGAAACAGCGTGGTTTTCCAACCATCGCGCCTGGGCCAGCATCAGGACGCAAGCCGCTTCGCTGTGAGGCACAGAGGCGAGGGGCCCCACGATGTGCACCATCCAGTGGCTGAAGCCGTGCGGCACCGACATCTGTCCCATGCCGGTGTACCAAGTCGCCAGTTGGCAGTTCGAGAATGCTTCAGAGTCTTCGCTGTTTCTCATGCGCGGTAAGTTCTCGACATAGAGCTGGATTGCCTTTTCCGCCAGCAGACTTGCAAAGGGATGCGGTTGGGTGGAGCACACCGTGTTGATGGCATGGTCCAGCCCGCGAATACCGGTAGCTAACAGCAGCGAAAGAGGCGTGCGAGCCAAAAGCTCCGGGTCATAGACAATCCCGCGCGGCGCTCCATCGGTCACTAGGAAGCGTGCCTTCAGTTGGGTCTGGTCATCAATAGGCGTTCCAGCCGGGGTCCATTCCGAGGTGGAGAGGGTCGTCGGTACGGCTATCTGCCTAATGCTGGGCGTGTGGAACGATGCGGCGAGCATTTCCGTTCCATCCGCAGACATCCTCATTTGCAATTTCAGCAGGGCATCGCGGTCGAAAACCCGCTCGGTGATGCATAACTGGATGACCTTGCACATGTCCATGACCGAACCGCCGCCCACCGAGACGATTACGTCGGCCTTGTATGCATCCACCTCGCGAGCGCCGGAAAGCACGTTGGACAGCGGGGAGTGTTCGCCAACCGCATCAGTGATACCGACACAACGCTCACCTAACGATGCAGCAAGTCCACGAATCGTGTCGGTACGCTCGTTGAGTGTTCGAGAGCAGACGATGAACGCGCGCTTGTAGCCAAACCAGTCCAACAGCTCTAGCACGCCCACGTCCAGAGACGTTCGATGCAGGATTCGGTCGTCGCCAGAAAATCGATAGCGCGTGCCGTCCGTTTGCACCTTTGTCGTTTCTGACGGTTTTTCGTCATCTTTCACGCAGAGTCTCCGTGCCAATTTTGGCTGCGTGGGTGCGAGGTCGGTTCGAGCACTTGGCAGCAGCAGATCGGTGAGACCGTTCATGGAGCCAATCAAGCATACCGCGCAGGTACGCAGATTCCGCTCTTCGCTTGGAGTGTGGAGCGCCTTCCATGTAGACAGGAAACGGTCTTAGCACTTCTGAATGCCGATGGTTCGGTTGAGTAGGTCCTCTTCATCGCGAAGCGCTGACGCCGAGCCCGAGTAAGCGGCGATGCCACGCTCCAGAACGATGACGTTCTTGGAAAACTCCAGAACGACGTCCACGTGCTGCTCCACGAGGACGCAGCCGACCCCCAGCTTCTCGCTCATCTGAACGATGGCATCCATCAACTCCTCACGCACCATCGGGGCCAAACCTTCCAGCGGCTCGTCGAGCAGCAGAATGCGAGGCTGCCCGACAAGGGACCGTGCCACGGATAGCATTTGCTGCTCGCCTCCCGAGAGTTGCGAGCCGCCATTTCGTCGCCTTTCCTTGAGGCGTGGAAATAGGGCATAGATTGGTGGCAGGGCAACGCTCGCCGAGCGACCCTGCAGACCCGACAGCAGGTTCTCTTCCACCGTCAGCGAAGGAAAGATGTCGCGGCTTTGCGGTACGTAACCTAGACCGGCACGGGCGCGCGCATACGTACTCGCGCTGCTTATGTCTTTTCCACCGAATTCAATACGTCCCTTCATCAGATCGGCCAGACCCATCGCCGTCGCTAGCGTCGTTGTCTTGCCCGCGCCGTTGCGCCCGATTAGCCCAAGCCGCTCACCTTCGCGAACGCTGAAGCTGAGATGCTCGACGACCGGAACGCGGCCATAGCCAGTTGTCACGTTGTCGAACCGAAGTTCAATGTTGGCTTTAGGCATGACCGTCTCGTCCGAAGTAGATTTGTTTGACTTGTTCGTTTGCGGCAACTTCTTGCGGTGAACCCTCGACCAGCACGGCACCTGCAACGAGGACGATGATGTGCGAGGCGAACCGGAACACCAAGTCCATGTCATGCTCAATAAGAAGAACCGACAGATCTTTTGGCAGACTCTCGACAGCGTCCATGATGCGACCGCCTTCGCCTTGTGGAACTCCTGCACCAGGCTCGTCAAGAAGCAGCACTTCAGGCCTCATCGCGAGAGCCAGGGCGATTTCCGCCAGGCGCTGCTCGCCGAGGGCCAATTGCCCCACTACCCGGTTCGCAAAAGGCTGTAGACCCAACAGTCCGAGCGTTTCGTAGACCTCCTCGCGAACCTGCGCGGACCGCTTTGGGGAGGGCCACCACTGCATGGATGTGCGGTGCCGCTGCAGTACGGCGACCTTGACGTTTTCCTCTACCGTGAGTTCTTTGAACAGACGGCTAATCTGGAAAGTGCGGACGATGCCTTTGCGCACGCGCGCGTACTGTGGCAACTGGACGATAGAGCTGCCATCAAGGAGGATGTCACCGGACAGCGGGCGCTGCGTCCCACTTAACAAATTCACCAAGGTCGTCTTGCCGGCTCCATTCGGCCCGATCAATGCTGTGCGGGCGCCCTTGGCGAGATTGAGCGAGACGTTCTGAGTAACTGCCAGGCCACCGAAGGCGTGGCACAGGTTCTTGGTTTGAAGTCGGTAGGTCATTTCTTGGCCCCTCCGCTCGTGCCCAGCTGCTTTGCGTACGCCGTGGCGCGGTCCAGAAGACCAATAAGACCTTCAGGCAGGACGATGAGTACGACGATCAGCATCGATCCAATGATGAACAGCCAGTGATAGGGGTTCATGGTTGATGCAATGTGATGGATCGTCATGTACGCGACGGTGCCGAGAACTGCACCAGAGAGACGACGGGTGCCGCCCAATACGATCATGACCACGACACCAGCCGATGTCGTGAAGTCCAGCATGAAGAGATTTGCCACCTTGCTCGTTTGAGCCGTCAAAGCTCCTGCAAGCCCTGCCACGATGCCGCCGACGGTGTACACCGCCAGCAAGTGCAGGTAGACGCGTCCCCCCAACGCCTGGACTCGGCCCGGGTCCTGCCGGATCGCCTTGGCCGTCAGACCGAAAGGCGACTCCACCAGATTGCGCACCAGGAAGTACACGAGGACCAATGCACCCAGCGCATAGAAGTAGCCAGTGTGACCACGGAAATTGAATTCCCAGATGCCGAACAGAGGGCCGATGTTGAACCCCGCCAGACCATCGTCTCCACCAGTCAGCCACCTGGCCCAGTCCGCCAATTCGAGCAGCAGTTGAGCCACCGCAATAGTTAGCATGACGAGCGTGAGCTTGGTCGACCGCAGCATCACGGCACCGCTCAGCAGCGCGATCAATCCTCCACCCAGTGCACCCAGTAGCAGTCCAACGATAGGATCGTTTGTCAGGTACAGCGCTGTCCAACCCGCCACGTATGCGCCGCTGCCGTATAGCGCGGCTTGACCAAGGGTCGTGATGCCTGCCTGGCCGAGAACGAGGCTCAACGACAGAGCAAAGATGGACATCGTTGCCATGTTGGTCAGCAACCCTAGGTCTTGGGGAAATAGGACGAATGCCAACAACCCCACCAGGATCAACACCATCTCGACACGAAACTGCATCCACGGGCGGGTTGGCGGTTGAGTGACCGCCGCCAAGGGCGGACTCACCGCGCTCATGCCTGCCTCCCGAATAGACCGTGCGGCCGCACGAGCAAGACGATGATCATTGTCATAAAAAACGCAGCGGATGCGAGCTGCGGAACCATGTACTTCATGGAGGTCTCCACAATGCCAAGCAGCAACGCTGCAAAAAATGAGCCAAACAGATTCCCGTTACCCCCGACGGCCACGACAGCCAAGAGGATCACGAGGTACTTGGAGGCGTAGGTAGGCTCCATCGGCAACAACTCCGCGCCAGCTATTCCCCCCAACGCCGCAAGTGCTGCGCCGATTGCAAAGGTGGCCGCGTAGATCTTTGTCGTGTCGATACCGATGGCCCGTGCGATGGGTGCGTTGTCGACTGAGGCGCGCACCCTAATGCCAAACGATGATCGATCTACTGTTAGCCAGAGAACGGTCACGACCACGAGCCCACAGGCGACAACAATGAGCCGATGTCGAGGTATTGAGCGAAAACCCAGGTCTACCGAACCGGTGAATGCTTCGGGAAGCGCGACGGACGTCACGGTGGACCCGAACATTAGGTTGACTGCAGCCGTCGCAACAAACATCAGCCCGATAGTCACCAACATCTGGTCGAGATCGTCGCGCCGGTAGAACCGGCGCAACAGGATGCGCTCGAACAACACTGCCACGACGCTAACCACGGCGATTGCTAGAACGAAGCCCAGCCCGATAGGAACGCCTAGGCGTGCCGGGATGCTGGCCGCAAGAAACCCGCCGAGCATCGCAAAGGCTCCGTGAGCCAGGTTTACGACCCGCATCAGACCCATGGTCATTGACAGGCCCACGGAGATCATGAACAGGATCATGGCGTACGTGATCCCGTCAATCAAAATGCTGCTAAGAAGCGCAACAGACATGCTGGAGTCTCTGCGTTACTTGGAGACGTTCTGAATGCGACCGTAGTCGGGCTGCATCTCGAAAGTCCGGAATTCCCGGTTGACGAATCGACCGGAAGCATCCTTCTCGACCACGCGCATGTAGACGTTCTGCACAAACTCGCGGGATGCGGGGTCGATCTTCACCGGGCCACGTGGGCTTTCCCACGAAAAGCCTTTGGCTGCCGCCAGTGCCTTGGCCCCATCGGGCTTGCCATTCGTTGCTTTGACCATGTGATAGATGACGTGCAGCCCATCAAAAGCGTTCGCCAACTGGACCGTCGGAATAGCCCTGGGTGCCACTTCGCCCAGAGTCTTGATGACGGCGTTGTTCAGCGGCGAGTTGTGTGAAGCGGAATAGAACATCCCGGTCTCAATGCCCAGCAACTCCGGTCCGATCGCACGAAGTTGATCTTCATCGGTTTCCCCGGTGCCAAGGAAGCGAACACCCGCAGCCCTCAATCCTGCTTCGTTGTAGGCTTTGATCATTGCGTAGGTGGCGGGGCCGCCCGGACCGAAGACATAGAGGGCATCGGGTTTGAGCGCCTTCACGCGCTGCATCAAAGGACCGAAGTCAGTCGTCTTCAGCGGAGCGCGGATGGCTTCGAGCAATTTGCCACCGCCGCTCACGAACTCGGTGTTAAAGGCCTTTTCCGCATCCAGGCCCGGGCCGAAGTCACTGACCAGAGATACGACGCTCTTCACGTTTTTCTCAAGTGCGTACTTCGCGACGGGCACAGCCATCTGTGGCAGCGTGTACGAGGTTCGCAGCAAGTAGTCCGACTTCTCGAGAAGCGAAGAAGTTGACGCGTTGAAGATCACCACGGGCACCTTGGCTTCTTGTGCCAGCGCAGCGACGGCCAAGGTGTCAGGCGTGAAATAGAGGCCGGCGATGTACTGAGCGCCTTCCTTGATGATGAGCTCCTGCGCCAGTGCCTTTGCTTGCGCAGGGTTGATTTCCGGAAGGTCGCGGAAGATGAGTTGAATCGTATGCCCCCCGGCCGTCGTGCCATTGAGCTTCTGATACGTCTTGGTGGCACCTTCCCAGGTTTGACCTACTGCAGAAAAAGGGCCAGACATGGGCGCGATGACACCGACCTTGATGACGTCGGCATGGCTTGGGAGAGCGATAGCCGCGAGGGATACCGCAAGTGCGGCAACGAGCTTGATGGTCATTTCTTTCTCCTGGTAGTGGGGATTGCTGGCACGGAATGCGCCGATTTGCTGACGGACGGGACTTTTGAATGAGGGGAGGGGGCAGGGTGAGAGGCTTTGTTCTTATGCGGCAGTTGCTTCGAGGGCAACATCACGGGGCATCAAGGTCGCGTACTTCTGATTCATGTCGAAAAGATTGGCGTCGTGCGCCTGTAGCGACCTGTCGCCGACGCAGTCAGTGACAACGAGCGGGCGGAATCCATGGCACATTGCGTCAACCACACTCGCGCGGACACAGCCGCTGGTTGTGCAGCCCGCGATCAACAGGGTCTGGACTCCGCGTTGAGCAAACCAGGCTGCCAGCGGAGTACCGAAAAATGCCGAAGGATTGGTCTTGCGAAGCACCAGCTCGCCGCTGACAGGTTGAAGCTGCGAGACGATCTGGCTTTCTGGTGCGTGCTCGCGCAGGCTTAGCAAGGACGGAACCTTGAGCGCCATGACAGTTGCGTCTGCTCCATCGTCCTGGTACACGACGCGCGTGTGCACGACAGGCCAGCTGCGATTTCGTGCCGCTGCCAAAAGGCCGCGTGTGCATTCAATGGCCTTGTCTATGTTGCCGCCGCCGAACGTGAGCGGATCGGCAAATCCATTGACGAAGTCGACTATCAGCAGACCAAACGGCGCCTTGGGCGCAAGGGCGTTGCCGAAGCCCTGCTTCTGATAGATGTCGTGATCGTGGCTCATTGAAAGGCCTCTTCAATGACTTTGCCATCCTGAACCACGACGATGTCATCGAGCTTCACCGTGCAGTTGCGCAAAGGAATATCGAGGTGACACGGCGTTGTGCGAGGGCCGCCGGCCTCGTTGTTGGGACCCAACGAGAATAGGAAGTTGCCCTCGAACGCGCGCGCATCCTGACCTGTTGTCGCCTCGCGGTCCATCAGCGAAAGCGTGTGCCAGTAGCAACGTGGCTGCATTCCCCAGCCGATGTGCGCAATAGCGTAGGCTTCGGGGTCTTTGTAGGCCTCCATGAATTCGCGCAACATGGCGGCATCGAGATCACCTTCAATGCTGCGCACGAAACCGTCGCGCAAATTCATCGTGATCTTGTCGGAGACGTAGTTCCTCTGTGGCAGAAGGATGTCGCCGCGATCGACCACGATGGTGCCGTTGCTGCCGCCTTCGTTGGCGAAGGTAAAAAGGAAGCCACTGGGCCAGTGATCCCAGCGCCCAGGTTCCTCGCAGAATCCATACTCGCAGATGGTCGGGAAATCTCCGAGCTGGAACGTCACATCCGTGCCAGCAGGCGACGTGACGTGCATCTTTTTCGCCTTTTTGAGGAGCTTCGATGCAGCCAACACGCGTTTGCGATCGTCCTCAGTCGGAATTGCTCGCACCAGTACTTCGGGTGGCTCCGCGACCAAGAGGATTTTTGTTCCTGACTCGAGGATTTCCATCTGTTCGGGAGAGAACAACAGAACCATCAAGTCAAGGACGAGATCACTGTTTTTCATTGCCGCGAGCGCAACTGGATTGTTCGATAGGGGTGTCTCGCCCAAGTAGTTCATCCGGTCACGGCTGGTTGCCTTCTCCGCGTTGATGGGCTGAAGCTCGATCTTGGTGACGATCGCACCGGCTGCCTGCGCTGCAATCGTCGCCGTCTGCAGCGTTTGCGGATGCGTATGAGGCCCACACAGGATCGAGACTTTTTGTCCGCGCTCCACCTTGCTGAGCTTCAGAACTTCGTCCCAAGCCTTGACCAATTGATAATCACTGACTGGCATTTTTCGTCCTTTGGTTTGAGGTGTTAGATCTGCAGGAGCGCAAGCTCTTCCGTGCTGCCCATCCTGAAGAGTCGGCGTGCATTGCCATGGCACACCAGAGCACGGGTTCTCTCGTTAAGCGGCGCTTCCTCGATGAAGCGGCAGGCTTCGGCGGTCGACTCGTAGGGGTAGTCGACTGAGAAGAGCACTGCATGGGCCCCGAGCTCGCCGATCGCCCCTGCCAATGCCGGCGCAGAGCACACGCCAGAGGTGGTAATGAGGATGTTGGTTCCGATGTACTCGCTAGGCTTGCGAGCCAGCTTGATGCCAAACGGATACGCGGCAAACCGGCTGTCTATGCGCCAGCGCTGGTATGGCAGGGCCTCCCCCATGTGACCCAGAAGAAGATTCAGACGTGGGAAACGGTCGAACACTCCTCCGAACAACAGTCGCAGCGCATGACCTGCTGTTTCCACACCCCAACCCCAGGCAGCTCCTTGAAGAATTGGCATGCCCTCCAGCAGCGCCGGCGGTTGGCTAAACGCATTGGGATGCAGATAGATGGGGACGCCGAGCGCTTGCGCGCGCTCCCAAAACACATCGAATTCCGCACCTTCGTAGTAGCGTCCCAGGGTGTGGCCGTTGATCATTGCGCCCTTGAAGCCGTACTCGACGACGGTGCGTTCCAGCTCATTGGCTGCGGCCTTGGGGTCTTGCAGAGCCACATGGGCGAAGGCTCCGTAGCGTTTCGGATGGCGCGCCACGCGCTCGACGAGGAACTCGTTGTTCTCGCGTGCCCGGCGGATGGCAGTGTCGCTATCTGCCTCGGCCTGTACACCGGGCATCGTTTGCGACAGCACCACGTATTCAATGTTTCCCGCGTCCATCTCTTCGAGACGCTGGTCATCAAAATCGGTCAGCCTGGCGTCGAGCTTGGCGACGAAGTCAGCCGGCAGCGCTCGCGTGTATTTGGCGTAGTAGTCGTCGAAGCCGGGAGCGGAGAAATGCTCTTCGAGCGCAATTTTTGGGGTCTTGTTCATGCTGATCCTAGGTAGCCTCAGACCGGGTAGGCCAAGGCGGTATCAAGAATTTCCGTGTCGTGCACCACTTCTCGGCTGGCAATGAGCAGCCGGTCACCTTCGCGTACGAAACGGTCGTGGTAAATGCCTGCCAGGTGCACCGTGGAGGGGCCCTCGACAAGGGTCTGCATCAGGATGAACGGCGTCTGGGAACTCACCGTGTTGCCCGCTTCATGCAGTACACGCGTGATTCCCAGCACATGCAGAATGTGCCGTGGCGCAAACATCTGGGAGTGCGCGACGGCCTGGGCGCGGTCAATGATCATGTCGAGCCCTTCGCAATAGATGAGCCCCACAGGCATGTTCAGAAGTGCGTTGTGGCGCGAGGTGACACGGTACGTGGCTTCCTTGCTGAAGAAGTCTGGCGAACGTTCGACATCGTTGGCGTCGAGCGCGGCGCAGTAGTCCACGTGGAAGGACTCGATCTCGGCGCGCAGCTCGGCAGCGCGTTGAGGCGGCACATCGGATTTGGTGTAGGTGAGCCGCTCTTTCATGCTGCTTTCTCCGCGACACGGATATCCATGACTTCCCGGTAGTACTGATAGAGGGAGCGGATGCAGGACTCTGAAATCAGGTTTCGTGCCGAGCCTTGGTGGCCGGCATCGAGCTTGACGACGTTGTTGTCGGTTGACGAGTTGCGAAGACCTTCCTGAACGAACTTCAATGCCTCGTTGTCTTCGAGCCCGAGAAAGCCGGCCGGGCCCATCAAGTTGCCCTGGCGAAGACGGTGGCGCGTCATTTCAGGTGTGTCGTCTTCGTAGCCGAACATGGTCCACTGCATCACCATGCTGTTCGGGCCATTCGGAATAATCTGGCGCACGCCCATCGTGTTCATCTGGCGCTGAACAATCAGGTTTGGCGACATGGTCATCATGTTGGCGGACCAGGGCGACTTGAATTCGCGCACGTAGTCCAGGAAACGTTCGTCGCGCAGCCTGAGGTTGTCGCTAAACGAACGCATCTCCGCCTTGTCGTCTGCAGCGACCGTGGCATAGACCTCGTCTGGCTTGGCCGATGCCATGAATCCGTGGCGACCATGCTCCTTGTCTGCGACCACGGTTGATTTGATGCCTGGAACCAGCAGGCCGAATACCACTAGAAACGAATGCAGTAGCGTTGCGTGGTAAGGATCCTTGAGGTTCTCGTGGTACATCTTCCAGTTGCATGGAAGTTCGTTGCGGCAGTAGCCCAGGATCTTGAGCTTCTTGCCTGAGAAAGGAACGTCGAACTCCTCGACGATTTCCTTGGTCATGTACTCCTCGAGCGGAGGGGTCTTGTCCGAATAGGTGGCGAACACCACGCCGTTTCGTGTTGCCACGCGCAACTGGCGAGTGCCGTGGTCGGCGTTTTTGAAGTCGGCAGGCATGCCGCCTACCTTGTTGATGCCACGCTTGAAAGGCACACCCTGCAGGTTCCCCTTGAGGTCGTAAGACCATTGGTGATAGGGGCAGACGAATTCCTTTGTATTTCCCTGGCTGGAGCGGCAGAACTCCGCACCTCGATGGGCGCATCGGTTCTCGAAGACAGAGATCGTGTTGTCCTCTGCGCGCACTATCACCACGGAGGTGGCGCCGACATAGCCACGCTTGTAGTCGCCAGGATTGGGAATCTCCGCTTCTAGGGCGACAAAGTTCCAAGTGTCTCCTCGGAAGATGCGTTCGATCTCCTGGTCATAGATGGCCTGGCTCGTGTAGACCCAGTCTGGAATGTTGTTCAGGGCGTCGGCGGGCCAGACACACTGCTCCAAGGGCGGGTTCTTTTTGGCATTCGTTATGCCGATGACCGCCTGCGATTGATACATGGAAGCTCCTTAGCTCTTTTGAGTGGGTTAAACGGTCGCGCTGGCGCTGGATTGCATCTGCTTGGCCCATGCGCGCAGGTTGGTCTTTTGCTGTGAGAATTCTTCCCACTGCACGGGCCTTCCAAGTTCAAGAAGTGGGCGTATGGCCCTCAGATCTGTGCCGGCATTGATCGCCACTGCGTGTAGCGGTATCGAGCTTCGGTGACCGACCCACAGCACCTTGTCGTTTGCTGGATCGCCACGGCGCACATATTCGATACCGGGGAATGGTTGGCCGAGCACCTGGATGTTGTGCTGTCCTTGGTCGGTCCAGAACCACTGCACTGGGGGCGTGGGAATCGGGTTGCCCAGCATGGCGGCGGCCGCGGTGCGCGCTTGCTCGTTTGCGTTTTGCCAAGATTCCAGACGCGTTGGCACCGTTTGACCTGGGCGTTTTTGGCTGGTGCAGTCGCCGCACGCGAACACATGTTCGTTGCTGGTGCGGCAGGAGGCATCTACCAGAATCCCCCCGCCTGGCACTACCTCTAGGCCTGCTTCACGGGCCAGCGAGTCGTTGGGCGACAGGCCTACAGCCACGACAACCTCATCCACCTCAGGATCGCCGGCACCCGTGATCAAGCGAATGCGACCGCTAGGAAGCGCAGTGACGCCGCTGAGAGAGGTCCCAAGCAGGAGCCTTATCCCAGCATCCTCCATTCGGGCTTCCAGCCAAGTGGACGCATCGAGTGGCAGAAAGCGATCGAGGAGGGCGTTTGCGCGTTCGAGAAGCGTCACCGACGCGCCTGCCGCGTGCGCTGAGTGGGCAATCTCGAGGCCAAGGAAGCCGCCTCCCAAAATGGCAACTTGAGGTTTGGCTTGAAGAGAGGCACGCAGCCTGCGTGCGTCTTCCAAGGTTCGGATGTAATGCACGCGGGGATGTGAGGGCGGTACGAACGGGAGTGTTTGAGCCTCCCCTCCCGTTGCGAGTAGGCACCTCTCGTATTCGATCAACCGACCATCGGTTAGGCGAACATGCTGCTGTTTTAAGTCTACGGAGACAGCCTCGCAGCTGCTTAAAAACTCGATATCGCTGCGCGTCCACGCTTCTTCCGTGAGTACGTCCAGCCTAGGCTCCTCGACGGCGACCAGCACGGCCTTGGACAAGGGTGGTCGCTCATAAGGTTTGTGGCGTTCACGACCGAGCATCGTGAGGCGACCACCGTAGCCCTGCTCGCGAAGAGCGTGCGCTGCGACTGCCGCAGATTGACCTGCGCCCACGATAACAATGCCGGACGAAGTCATTTGCCTGCAGGCGACAACACGTAGATGTCGTCGCCTTCTCGCTTAACAGAGTGGATGCGCAGATCAACGGTGACCGGTGCGCACATAGCCTTGCCGGTGCGAATGTCGAAGCGGCCTTGATGCAAAGGGCATTCCACACAGCCGTCTTCCACGTAGCCCTCGGACAGCAACGCAGTGGCATGCGTACACATGCTGTCCGTCGCGAAGAACTCGTTGTCGATTCGGTACAGCGCGATGCCGTGGCCCGCAACATTGACGGTCTTCGCCTCATCGTTGCCCAGCTCTTGCGCTGAGGCGACCTTGATCCAATCCATGACTACATCCTGTGTTTTCAGTGCAAGTAAAAATACTCAGTGAACTGTCATATTAATGTGAATTTTTGATGTTTTCAAGTGCGGGTTTGTACTGTGATGCACTGCACCAAATTGAACTTCCAGGTTCTTCTTTGTGGTGCAAGATTTCCTGATTTTCATAGGTAAATCGCACCAAAATGGAGGTGGTTCATGCGACGGCGTGTGTATCAGCGTTTACCCGCTTCTCATGTCGATTCATCGGGCATATACTTATGCAAGTGAACTGTCATAAATGACGATTTTGCCTGTGAAGATCGTGCTGGAAGAGAAGCGATGTACGTGGCGCTCAGACCGCCTTTGTGTGGTGGTTCACTTCAAGAGGGTTCTCTCGATGCAACGTCGCGGAGATCCCGCAAAATGGTTCTGCAGGTGATCCATTCCGTGCAGGACAACACAAGGACCTTGGTCAAGGAAGAAGGAAGCGCATGGATCAAAAAGACATCCCGGCGAGGCTGTTGAAGCGGGAGGGCATTGGTGCCCGGGTGCCTCGCAAGGAAGATGCACGTCATCTGATGGGCAAGGGCAACTTCGTGGGTGACTTCGTGTTGCCTGGCATGCAGGAGGTGGCCTTCCTGCGTAGCCCTTTGGCGCATGCCACCATCACTGGTGTCGAGATTCCTGAAGAGCTTGCGGGCAAGGTGTTTTTGCGCGAGATGCTGTCGGACGCAGCAGACATCGGTTCCCCCTCTTCGATCCCCACATACCAATACTCGGCGTTGCCGCCCCTGGCATCGGGGCGTGTTCGACACGTCGGCGAAGCCATCGCAATGGCTGTGGCCCCCACCCGCGCTGTGGCGGAGGACTTACTGGAAGAAGTGCAGGTCTCGTACGAGGAGCTGCCCGTCTACCATGATGTGGATTCGGCCCTTGCCGCCACAGGGGAGTTCATGCACCCTGACTGGAAGGACAACCGGTTTCTCACGCTGCGTGCCAACCGCGACTTTGATGAGTTGGCAGCGAAGGCCGAGGTGAAGGTCAGCCGCACGGTGGAACTTTCGCGCCAGTGCATCGTGCCGCTGGAGGGTAAGTCGGTTCTGGCCTACTGGGATTTCCAGACCGATCAGCTCGTTGTGGTCAGCGCGACCCAGGTGCCGCACTTGCTGCGTGTGGGCATTGCCCAGCATCTCGCGATGAATGAAGAGGCGGTGCGCGTTGTGTCTCCCGATGTAGGGGGTGCTTTTGGCTATAAGGGGCAGCTCTATCCTGAGGATCTTTGCATCGCTTGGTTAGCCAAGACGTATCGCACACCATT
Organism: Hydrogenophaga sp. UC242_50; assembly: GCF_042697355.1. NCBI lineage: Bacteria > Pseudomonadati > Pseudomonadota > Betaproteobacteria > Burkholderiales > Comamonadaceae > Hydrogenophaga > Hydrogenophaga sp. UC242_50. The sequence continues at coordinate 48,886 of NZ_CP170553.1, read as the reverse complement.
CCGCTATCTCGAGGATCGTCGCGAGCATTTGATTGTTGGAGCCAATACGCGACAGCATCACTACCAGCTCACGGCCTATGCGGACAGGACCGGGAAGCTCCTTGCATTGGACGCCATCATCACCATTGATGGTGGGGCGTATTCCTACTATCCCTTCTTCGTCGGTCTGGAGCCGGGGCAGGCCATCGGCAACCTTCCTGGCCCGTATACCTTTCGGGGCTACCGGTGCGAGACCTTGTGTGTCGCGACCAACAAGCCGGGATTCATGGCTTATCGCGGCGTGGCGCGTACTGGAGTCTGTTTCGCGATTGAGCTGCTTATGGACGCGGTGGCGCGTGAAGTCGGTCGTGAGCCCTGGGAAGTCCGGATGGAGAACCTGGTCCCAGCGGCGGAGATGCCTTACGTCAACGTTGCAAATAAGCACTTTGACAGCGGCGACTTTCCTGCGAGCCTGCGACGTGCGTTGGAGATGATCGGGCTGGATGCCGTCCGCGAGCGCCAGGCGCGCGGTGAGCCCGACGGACGCCGCATCGGTTTCGGCACCGCCACCTACACAGAGCAGTCGGCACATGGCACCACGGTGTTCGCCAACTGGGGTTTGCCTGTGGTGCCCGGTTTTGATCAGGCGATGGTGAGGATGACGGCTGACGGCGGCCTTGAAGTGCGCGTCGGCGTGCACTCGCACGGGCAGGGCATGGAGACCAGTTTCGCGCAGATCGCCAACGACGTTCTCGGCATTCCGGTGGCCAGAATCCGTGTCGTGCATGGCGATACGGCGCTGACGCCGTTCTCCTCAGGAACTTACGCTTCCCGTGCAACGGTGATGTCGGGTGGGGCCATCTCGACCGCGTGCAAGGAGCTGCTGCCCCGCATTCAATCGATTGCCGCCTACCTCATGGGTGTTGACCCGGCAGCGGTGGCATTGATTGAAGGTCATGCCGTCGCTGGCGACAAGTCGATTCCCCTGTCCGAGGTAGGGCGGGTGTGGTATCTCACGCCCCAGGACCTGCCAGCGAACGTTCATCTTGGTGGGTTGGAAGTGTCCCGTGCGTACAAACCCAACGTCGACACTGGCACCTTCACGTACGCGACGCACGCCGTGGTGGTCGCCGTCGACACAGAGACGGGCGAGGTCGAAATTCTCGACTACGTCGTGGTCGAAGACTGCGGCACCATGGTCAACCCGATGATTGTGGAGGGGCAGACCATCGGAGGCATCGCGCAGGGCATCGGGACAGCGATGTACGAGGAGAGTCCGTACGACGACCAAGGCCAGCCTTTGGCCTCAACTCTTGCCGACTACATCTTGCCTGGCGCCACAGAGGTCCCACGCATCCGCATCGAACACTTCGAGACCCCTTCACCTCACACAGACTTCGGTGCCAAAGGGGTGGGCGAGGGCGGTGCGATCGCTCCTCCAGCGGTGATCTTCAATGCCGTGAACGACGCCTTGCGTGGTACAGGCGCCGATGAGGTGCTGATGACGCCGTTGACGCCCCGCCGCTTGCTCAAGGCCCTTGAAAACTCGACGCTAGGACAGGAGCGAGCACGATGAAAGCTCCCCAATTTGCATACACACGCGTGCTCGAAGTGAGCGACGCAGTTGCCGCGCTGGCAACGGGCGGAGGCACCGCGAAGGTCATGGGCGGAAGTCAATCCTTGGGCCCCATGCTCAACCTGAGATTGGCACGGCCCGCACAGGTGGTTGATGTCTCCAGTATTCCCGGTTTGCGCTCGGTACGTCGAAAGGCCGATTGGGTGGAGATCGGCGCTGCCGTCACGCACGCCGAGATAGAGGATGGAGTTCATGAGCCACTGGCGAAGCATCCCATGCGCGATATCGCAGGCGGGATAGCGTACCGGGCGATCCGCACTCGCGGTACTGTCGGCGGCAGTCTGGCGCACGCCGACCCGGCCGCCGACTGGGTGGTGACGCTCGCTGCACTCGGTGCGCGCATCTTGGCGAAGTCCCCGCGCGGTGAGCGCACGCTCGAGGCCGACGCGTTCATGCTCGGCGCGTACACGACGGTGCTTGCCTCCGATGAATTGATCGTCTCTGTCGCCGTGCCGTCAGAGACGACAACTTCGCATTGGGGCTACCACAAGGTGTGCCGCAAGCCGGGGGAGTTTGCAGAAGCCAGCTCAGCTGTCTATTTCGACGCATCGCAAGGGCGCGCGCGCATCGTTCTAGGCGCTGCTGATGGCCCTCCCATCCTGCTTGACGGGCTTGCTGAAGAAATCGCGGCCAAGGGTGCCAGCGCTGCGGGACGTGAGCAATTGCGAGCGGCAGTGCGCACCGCCCTGCCTGAGCGAGATGCCATCGATCTGAAGCTTTTTACGGCCTGCGTCGAGCGCGCCCTCGCGCAATCCGGCGTTTTTGCCGATTCCAAATCAGCGGAGTAAGAGTCTTGCACCCGATTTCTATTCAAGTAAATGGCCGCAACTACCGCCGGGAGGCCGAGCCCAGGATGCATCTTGGCGACTTCCTGCGCGACGACCTGCGACTGACCGGAACCCATCTCGGTTGTGAGCACGGCGTCTGCGGCGCGTGCACGGTGCTCGTTGACGGCCAGCCCACGCGTTCGTGCATCACGTTCGCCGTAGCGTGTGAAGGCCGGGAGGTCACGACCATCGAAGGTTACGACGACGACGCCGTCATGCAGCTTCTTCGACCGGCATTCACGCGTCATCACGCGCTGCAGTGCGGCTTCTGCACACCTGGGATGCTGACCACGGCGCGCGATATCGTGCTGCGTCTACCCGAGGCTGACGAAGCGCAGGTACGTTTGGAGCTCGCCGGAAACTTGTGCCGTTGCACTGGATATCAAGGAATTGTGGATGCGATTCTGGACGTTCTTCAACAGCAGCGCGACGCACCCGATGCGAGAGTTGAGACGTTGAGACAGGCATTGCGCGCGCCGCGAACGGTTGCAGTGAAGGCTCTCACGGCCACGGTACCCACCGGCGCGGCTCCTCGTCCAACTGGCAAAGCGCCTGTCGTTGAGGCTGCCGCTCTCGCGGAAATGGCGGAAGTCGATCCGGTTGCAATGGCCAAGGCGAAGGCCAAAGGCAACGCAATCGAGGTCTATTTTGATGTGCCCTATCCCTTGGACCGCGTGTGGGAGTTCATGGGTGATCTCCCCGCAGTGGCTTCTTGCTTGCCTGGCGCAACCATCGATTCGCACGAAGGCGAGAAGGTCAAGGGCAACATCTCGGTCAAGTTCGGTCCGATGTCGGCCGCTTTCGTCGGTGCTGCAAGGCTGGAGCGTGATGACGCCGCCAAGCGTGCTGTCCTTCGTGGTGCGGGCCAGGACAGCCTCAGCAAGTCTCGAACTCAGGGGGACATCACCTATCGACTTGAGGCTCTGTCGGCTGACAACACCCGGGTCCACGTGGACATGATTTATGCGCTGCAAGGGCCGTTGGCTCAATTTTCTCGCTCGGGACTTGTCAAGGACTTCGTGCGGCGCATGGTGGCGGACTTTGGCAAGCAGATCACCCGCAGGTTGGGTGGCGAAACCGTGCTTGCCAACGAGCCACAGCCAACGGTCTCGGTCGTGGAAATGATGTGGAGCGTGCTCTGGAATCGAATCCGTGGGTGGTTTGGAAAGCCGCCCAAAGTCTAGTTCGGCGCACCTTGGGTGCGATAAGTCGTCCTTGTTCAATGTGACCCAACGTGGCCTGGAAGCCAGGCGTCGGTATGGGTGGAGCACCCCGGAGTCTCGATGAGTTCTTTTCTGTATGGCTATCACGTGCGCGCCAATGGAGTGCGTCTGCACCTCCTGCGGTTTGGAGGGCACGGCCCTCGTCTGCTTCTCTTGCCCGGCATCACGAGCCCAGCGATTACCTGGGGATTTGTCGCCGAGCGGCTGGCTCGACACTATGACGTGCACGTCCTTGACTTCAGGGGACGAGGCTTGTCTTTCAGCGCGCCTGGCATGGACGCAAGCCTCGATGCGATGGCGGCTGACGTACTCGATTTGATGGAAGTTTTGGACTGGTCATCCGTATCGGTGCTGGGGCACTCCATGGGTGCGCGCGTTGCGATTCGCGCTGCGGCGCGCGACCCAAGGCGCATGGGTGAGCTGTTACTCATCGATCCTCCGATGTCGGGTCCAGGCCGTCGGCCTTACCCGGTGCCGCTGTCTTGGTATGTGGAATCTATCCAGTTGGCCATCAAGGGGGTCACAGCGGAGGATCTTCGACCCTACGCTCCGAGCTGGACAGAGGAGCAACTGCAACTGCGGGCCGAATGGCTTCACACGTGTAGCGAGGAAGCGATCGTCCAGGCACACGCGGGGTTTCACGAAGATGACATACACGCCGATCTGCCCAAGCTGAAGACGCCCGGACTTTTCATGTCGGCAGGAAAAGGGGGTGTCGTGCTCCCGGCAGATTTGACTGAGATTGAACTACTTGCGCCAGGCCTGAGGCAGTGCACAGCCTTCAGCGCTGGCGACATGATCCCTTGGGACGACGAAGCGGACTTCTATCGTCTGCTGGGCGAGTACTTGAAGGTCGACTTGCTGCAATAGATCTTCAAATGCTGCTTGAGCTCTAGCCTCCATGGATGGAGTCGATAAACTCGCGAGCACACTCTATCTGCAATCTTGAAATAATGACAAAGCGCTCTCCTGCTCAGAAAAAGACTGTCGTTTCCACAGTGGCGTCAAAACCGCAGGCGCCAGAGATTTTTAGCCCGCTGCGCCAAGAGATGTGGCGCCGCCCGGGCTTCTTGATTCGTCGGTTGACTCAGATTGGGCAGTCCATTTTCTTTGAACTGTGCAAATCTGAGAGCATCACGCCGCTTCAGGTCGGCATGCTGACGGCGCTTTCGATGAATCCTTGGCTTGATCAGAAGGCGATTGGCCGAGAGCTTTCGTTGGACCGGACGACGACAGCTGAAGTGCTTAAGCGGCTGTGCGACAAAGGGCTGGTGGAAACCAGGGTAAATCCAGACGATCGTCGATCAAGACTCTCTGTCATTACGAAAGAGGGGCTAAAGCTGATAAACGACTTGCAAGAAAGCATTTACCGCTCTCAAGAACTACTGGTCGAACCGCTATCTCCAGAGGATCGCGTCGTTTTTATGAAGCTGCTAGCTCAGCTAGTGGATGCACATGAAAAGATGGGCAAACTTAGTTAAGCCCCAATCTTTTGGCAGATGGGACATCTGCTGATGTGTCGGATCTGCTTCCTCACACTGTTGTATGGAGCTGCTCTAAGAGCAGATTTTGATGAGCTACACCGCCCCCCTCAAGGACATGCTGTTCGACATCGAGCACCTGGCCCGCATCGATCAGGTGGCGCAGATGCCCGGCTTTGAAGAAGCCGGACTGGAAACCGCGCAGGCTGTGCTGGAGGAGTGCGCCAAGCTCAACGAAGGCGTGATCGCGCCGCTGAACTTCGAGGGCGACAAGGACCCCTCGTCGTTCAAGGATGGTGTGGTGACCACCACGCCCGGTTTCAAGGACGCCTTCAAGCAGTACGCCGAAGGCGGCTGGCAGGGCCTTCAGCACCCGGTGGACTTTGGCGGCCAGGGCCTGCCCAAGACCATCGGTGCGGCCTGCGGTGAAATCCTCAACAGCGCCAACATGAGCTTCGCGCTGTGCCCGCTGTTGACCGACGGTGCGATCGAGGCCCTGCTCACGGCGGGCTCCGACGACCTCAAGGCGACCTACCTTGAAAAACTGGTGAGCGGGCAATGGACCGGCACCATGAACCTGACCGAGCCGCAGGCCGGCTCCGACCTGGCCGCCGTGCGCAGCCGCGCCGAGCCGCAACCCGACGGCACCTACAAGGTGTTCGGCACCAAGATCTTCATCACCTACGGTGAGCACGACATGGCCGAGAACATCGTGCATCTCGTGCTCGCGCGGGTGACCGGTGCACCTGAAGGCGTGAAGGGCATCAGCCTGTTCGTGGTGCCCAAGTTCATGGTCAACAAGGACGGCTCGCTCGGCGCGCGCAACGACGTGCACTGCGTGAGCATCGAGCACAAGATGGGCATCAAGGCCAGCCCCACTGCCGTGCTGCAGTACGGCGACCACGGTGGGGCCGTGGGCTACCTCGTGGGCCAGGAGAACCGGGGCCTGGAGTACATGTTCATCATGATGAACGCCGCGCGCTACGCCGTGGGCGTGCAGGGCATCGCGATTGCCGAGCGTGCCTACCAGAAGGCCGTGGGCTACGCGAAGGACCGCGTGCAGAGCCGCCCGGTCGATGGTTCGATGAGTGCGGCCGCGCCCATCATCCACCACCCGGACGTCAAGCGCATGCTCATGACCATGCGCGCGTCCACCGAAGGCTGCCGCGCCATCGCCAGTGTGGCCGCTGCGGCGTACGACGCCGCCCATCACCACCCCGATGCCGAGGTGCGCAAGCAGAACGCGGCTTTCTACGAATTCCTCGTGCCGCTGGTCAAGGGCTACAGCACCGAGATGAGCCTGGAAGTCACCAGCCTGGGCGTGCAGGTGCACGGGGGCATGGGCTTCATCGAGGAGACCGGCGCGGCGCAGTACTACCGAGATGCCAAGATTCTCACCATCTACGAAGGCACGACGGCGATCCAGGCCAACGACCTCGTGGGCCGCAAGACCGCGCGCGACGGCGGCACCGGAGCCAAGGCCATCGCGGCCCAGATCGAGAAGACCGAAGCCGATCTGGCCCAACGCAGCAGCCCCAACGCCAAGGCCGTGCACCAGCGCCTGAAGGCTGCGCGCGAGGCCTTCGTGGACGTGGTCGAGTTCATCGCCGCCAACACGCGCGCCAACCCCAATGCGGCTTTTGCCGGCAGCGTGCCCTACCTCATGCTCGCGGGCAACCTCGTGGCGGGCTGGCAGATGGCTCGCGCGCTGATGGTGGCCGAGGACCTGTTGGCCCAAGGCACGGACGCGGCCTTCATGCAGGCCAAGATCACCACCGCGCGCTTCTACGCCGACCACCTTCTCAGCCGCGCCCCGGGCGTGCGCATCAGTGTTATTGAAGGCGCAGAGAGCGTGAATGCACTGTCATTCGATATGTACTGATAGAAAGGTCATGCATTGCATCTCGGGCGCGCGATGCGGCGTATGTGTTGTGGGGGTGCGGACGAAAACTTGGACTATCAGGGGGCAGTTCATGTATTTGTACGAAGGGCGCATGCGCGCAGCCCGGCTCTCGAAGCGAAGCGGCCTTCGTCGAGGCGATTGAGACGGTGGCTGGTGACGCAGTCTCGAACACCTGGCGCTTCACCGATAAGCAAGGGACGCTAGCCAAACTAGGCTCAGCTACTTGAGGGCCGTGGCATCGGCAGCCACTGATGCTGCGGCCCTTCTGTGAAGTTTTCGACAATATTTTCCGGGTTGCACTGTTGGCTTGAGTGCTGTGCGCCAGGTGTTTTCGACTATGGTCGATGCCACCCGTCAAGTGTCGCTTCTGCTGTTGTCTTGGCGAAGCAACAGTCAGCAACCAGGGTGCCGCACCAGTTGTCACCAGTGCTGGCGCCTTGGTGGACGCGCTCAAGGTCATGCGTAACTGCAGCGTGGCGCTCGACGATGTTCATGTCGTTCGGGAAGGCAAAGTGGTTGAAGAACTGCACTCAGCATCGAGAAAGGTTGCAGCATGAGTTCCGCGTCCAACGTGCAGCCTCACGACGCGGATGACGTCGCCGTGTATGCCCGGCAGGGGCTGGGCGCGAGCCTGGGCCTGCAGGCTCCCTTCGGGTTGCTCATCGTCGATTTTGTGAATGGCTTCGCCGACCCTGCGCAGCTCGGCGGCGGCAACATTGCACCTGCGGTCGAGGCTATCCACACCGTGAGCGTCCTTGCTCACACAACGGGTGGGTCAGTATTCGATGGAAATCTCGGGTCAGAGATCAGTGGAATTCAACAGCGCGCCGGCTGTATGCCTACGTGGAAGACACGAACACCGCCTCCCAGCGGCTTTGCGAGAAGCTCGGGATGCGACAGGAGGGACTTTTCAGGGAGTTCATCTCTTTCAGGAACGATGACAGCGGGGCTCCGATTTATGAGAACACCCTGCAGTACGCCCTTCTTCGCAGCGAGTGGTTGCAGGGTCATGGCCCGACTTCACCGCTGGGCACCGCTGGTGGGGGGGCAGCTCACGCGCGCGCGCTGACCTGGCGGATGGCGTCGGCGAAGGTCTGCACGAGCGGGGATGGGCCTTCAGCGGCCCGTCGCGTGTACAGGCCCAGCGACGGCAGCGGCACTGGCGGTTTGACGGGCAGGCGAACGATTCCGCCGCGTGAGAGCTCGTCTCGTGCCTGCTCAAAGCGCACGGCGCCGAGCAATGAACCATCCAGGCGCAGAACGCTGCCGAGGGTGACGGACGAGAGCACCTCGATGGAGGGCTCCGGTGGCTTCAAGCCCGCGTTGAGGAACGCGGTCATCAAGGCCTGGCGCACCAGCGTGTCTCTCGGTGGGGCGATCCACGCCTGCCCGTGAACATCGATCCAGTTCAAACGCCGGGCGCGCGAGAGTTGGTGCCCTTCTGCGCACAGCACGCAAAGTTCGTCCTTCAGCAGCAGTTCTGGCTGCAACAGCGAGAGCTGGTCGCTGGTGAGCAGTTCGGGGGTGATGGCACCGAACACGCCATCGAGCTCGCCGTTCAGCAGGCGCTGAATCATGTCGCGCACCCGCCCTTCCTGCACCTGCACCCTGGCCAGGGGCAGGCGCCGGCGCAGCTCGGCGACCGCCTGAGGCACGGTGGCCGTGACCGAGAGGGTGCCCAGTCGCAGCAAGCCATCGGCCCCGGTTCGCAGGGCATCCACTTCGTCCTTGCTGCGCGCGAGTTCACCCAGCATGACCCGGGCCCGGTAAACCGCTGCGCTGCCCGCCGCGTTGACCACCAGCCCTTGCGCCGTGCGCTCGAACAGGCGGGCATCGAAGCCGGCTTCGATCTCGCCCAGCATCTTGCTCAGCGCCGGCTGGCTCAGGTTCAGTCGCGTGGCGGCAGCCCGCATCGTTCCGGCATCGGCCAGGGCAACCAGCAGTTCCAGGTGCCGCATGCGCAGACGCCTGACCAAGTAGTCGGAGGGGAAGGGCAAGGGGCGCTCCAGGAAAAAGCCGCGAATGAACGTGATCACCGATGGTGATCGCGTCATCAGGATTATGGATTTTTCAGGAATGGCGAGGCCGACTATCGTTGCCACCCATGTCCTATCCCCGAGAAAACGCTTCCCCAGCATCCGCCTCACCCCTGGCCGGGATCACGGTCATTGACCTGGGCCAGTACATCGCCGGCCCCGGCGCCACGATGGCGCTGGCCGAACTGGGCGCCACGGTGATCAAGATCGAGCCGCTGACGGGCGATCAGGCCCGCCATGTGGGTCGCTATGGCGAGGCCATGGTCCGGGCCTACAACCGGGGCAAGCGCTCCATCGCGCTGGATCTCAAGAGCGAATCCGGCCGCGAGATCGCGTGGCGGCTCATCGCGCAATGCGACGTCGTCGTGCAAAACCTGCGACCGGGCGCGGTCGACAAGCTGGGCCTGGGGCCCGCCCAGGTGCGGGCCCGACACCCTCGCGTGATCTACCTGTCCATCTCCGGCTTTGGCGGTGGTGGGCCTTCGAGCGAACGCTCCGGTTACGACATCGCGGCCCAGGCAGAAAGCGGACTCATGTTCGTCACCGGTGAGGCCGATCGCCCACCGCAGAAGGTGGGTGTGCCGATCGTCGATGCCGCCGCCGCGGACCTGGGGGCGCAGGCCATCCTGGCCGCCCTGTACGGGCGCGAATGCAGTGGCGTGGGCGAGACGCTGGAGGTGTCCCTGCTGGAGACGGCACTGCACTTGCAGGCCGCCACCTGGTGCGACTACCTGGGGGGCGGCCCCGAGCCCACGCGCATCGGGCATGGGCAACCCCACAACGCGCCAGCGGCCGAGGTCGTGGCGCAGCGCTGGATGGCCAGCATCGTGCTGTCGGCTTACGCCGAAGACCACTGGAAGCGCTTCTGCCGCGCCGTCGGCCGGGAAGCGCTGGTGCACGACCCGCGCTTCTGCAGCAACGCCCAGCGGGTCGCCCACCGGGCCGAACTGCGCCAGGTTCTGGACGAGTGCCTCTCGGCCTACACGAGCGAGGCCGCTGTCGCGTTGCTCAGCCAGCACCAGATCGTGGCCGGCGCGGTGCGCCGCTACCGCGATGTGCTGACCAACGCGGACGTGATCGCCAGCGGGATCCTGGTGGAAGCCGCGTCGGACGACGGCGGCGGCTACCGGGCGCTGGGTTTGCCCTACCGCCTGGGCGATGGGCGCCGGCCCGCGCCAGCCGCTGCGCCCGCGTGCGGCGCGGACGGCGCCGAACTGCTCGCCGGCCTGGGCTACTCGCCCGATGAGGTTGCGGCGCTGCGCGAAGCCGGTGTGGTGGCATGAACATGAGCCACGCCATGCCCAAGCCCTCGACGTCGACCCCACCGCAAGCCGCTCGCGACGCGGTGCTGCAGACCTTGCCGCTGTTCGAGATGATGCGCATGCGCGCCGCCACCACGGCCCGGCGCCATCCCGTGCTGGGCTTCGCGAGCGAGGACCGCGCGTCCCGCGTGCGCTGGGTCAACCAGTTCACCCACACCCATCGCCGCATCGGCCCCGAAGACCGTGAGGTCGTCAGCCCCAACAACGACACCGTGTTCAGCAACGCATGGCTGGATCTTTCCCAAGGGCCGGTGCTCATCGACACGCCCGACATGGGGGAGCGGTACTGGACGCTGGGCCTGCTGGACGCATGGACCAACCCGTTTGCGTACGTGGGCCGCCGCACCACCGGCAACCGCCGCCAGCGCACGCTCGTGCATGGGCCCGCCTGGCACGGCCGGGTGCCCGATGGCGTGGACAACGTGATCGCCTCGCCGGGCGACGACGTCTGGGTGATCGGACGCATCCTGGTCGACGACAGTCCGGGCAACCTGGCCCAGGCCGGCGAGTTGCAGCGCGGCATCTCCATCCACCGCGTGGACGGCGGCACGGCCGCCCTGCGGGTGGACACGCGGCTGGACGGCAGCGCGGTGGACACGCCCTCGGCGGCCCTCTACCGCGCCACCGTCGACGACGCCTTGGCGCGCAACCCCGTGCCGACGGGCGAACACCTGCGTTGGCCGGTGGACGACGGCGCGCTGGCGGATGCGCTGCCGTGGGTGTTTGGGGCGCTGCGCCAGAAAGTCCAGCCGCACGCGCTGGGAGGTGGTTGGGCCTTGCCGGTCGCGGTGCGCACGCACTGGGGCCAGGACGTGGCGATGCGCGCGCGCGTCGCGCGCAATTTCATCGGTGCGCTGGGCATCGAGGAGGCGATGTACCCGACGGCCGAGGTAGACGCCGACGGCGAGCCGCTGAACGGATCGAATGCTTACGAGTTGCACTTTCCACCCGGCGCCACGCCGGAGGTGGACGCCTTCTGGTCGCTCACGCTGTACCGGCGAAGCGACTGCCTGCTGGTGCGCCAATGCCGCCCAGCGCTATTCGGTGGGCGACCGCCTGCCGGGCCTGGTGACCGGGGCGGGCGGGCGCCTGACGATCCGCATTCAAGCCGACGATCCGGGCCCCGGGCACAACTGGTTGCCCGCGCCATCGGGCGAAGGGTTCTACGTCGTGCTTCGGCTCTACCAGCCACGGCGCAGACACCTCGAGTTCCAGTTTCCCTACCCCCCCCTGCGCCGCCTGTAGCACGGCAGCGCCTTCGACACAACCACAACAGGAGACAGACATGAACATGCGCCACCGACCTTCGAACAGCCTCCCGCCAACGGGCCCCGGGCGCCGCAGCGTGCTCGTCACGCTGGCCGCCGGCCTGGCCGCCGTCGCCGGCCTGCCTGCCCACGCGCAGGCGGACTGGCCCACGCGGCCGGTCAAGCTGATCTCGCCTTACGGTGCCGGAGGGGCCAGCGACCTCTCTGCCCGCGTGCTGGGCGAGTACCTCGCCAAGGTCCTGGGCCAGCAGATCGTGGTCGAGAACAAGGCCGGGGCGGGCACGCGGGTGGCAACCGAGTTCGTGGCGCGCGCGCCCGCCGATGGCTACACCGTGCTCTACGTGGCCGCGCCCTACGCCACGGCCGAAGCGCTGTACGGACACGGCCTGAGCTACCAGCGCGAACAGCTGCGCCCCCTCGCCATGGCGATGCATGCGCCTTTGTTCCTGATCGTCAACGCGCAGACGCCGATCAAGTCGGTGCGCGATCTCGTGGAGTTCTCCAAGACGCGCCCGGGGGGCATCAACATCGGTTCACCCGGGGCCGGGTCGCAGCCCCACCTGGCCGCCGAACTCCTGCTGCGCGAGGCCGGCATGGAAGGCATCAACGTGCACATGCGGGGTGACGCGCCGGCGTACTCGGAACTGCTCGGCGGGCGCGTGGATGCCACCCTGACGGCCATCAGCTCGGCGCTGCCGCACATCGAGGCGGGCAAGCTGCGCGTGATCGGCGTGGCGTCCGAAGCCCGCAGCGCTCTGTACCCGTCGGCGCCCACCATCCGCGAACAAGGTTTTCCCAGCGTGGTCGCCTCCGGGTGGTACGGGTTCATGGTGCCCGCGGCGACACCCAGGGAGGTGGTGACACGGCTGCAATCCGCTGTGCTGCGCGCGCTCGACGACGCGGCGATCAAGCAGAAGCTGCTCGACATCGGCCTGGAGGCCAGCGGCGCCCCAGGGCCCGAGTTCGCCCGGTTCATCGACGACCAGACGCGCAAGTGGACCGACGTGATCCGCAAGGCCCACATCAAGGTCGAGTGAGCCTGCGATGAAAACCATCACGACCTGCTGCGCACTGGCGATCGGTGCGCTGATGATGCTCAACGCCTGCACCCACGCGCCCACCGGGCCCACGGGCCTGCAGCGAACCACCACCTTCGGCCCGGTGGTCGGTGCCAACGACAGCGCGGTCAGCGGCGTCCACAGCTGGAAAGGCGTGCCCTTTGCAGCCCCGCCTGTGGGGGTGCGCCGCTGGCAGGCCCCCGCCGACCCGACCGCGTGGACCGAGCCGCGCGCAGCGACCGCCTTCGCTCCGGCGTGCGCGCAGACAGGGCGGCTGTACGGGCCGGGCCTGAACAACCGGTACGACGCCACCATTGGCAGCACGCTGGGCCAGACGCTGGGTTCGGAAGATTGCCTCTACCTCAACATCTGGGCCCCGGCCGCGCCGCCGAACGCGCCCCGGCCCGTCATCGTCTGGGTGCATGGCGGCAGCAACATCACGGGCTACACCGCCGACCCGGTGTACGACGGCGCCACGCTGGCGAAGACCACCGGCTCGGTCGTGGTGTCGGTGGCCTACCGGCTCGGCATCTTCGGCTTTCTCGAACTCGCGGCGCTGAAGACCGGCGCCGCTGCACCCGACTCGGGCAACTTCGCCTTGCTCGATATCGTGAAGTCACTCGAGTTCGTGCAGGGCAACATCGGCGCCTTCGGCGGTGACCCGGGCCGGGTCACGCTGATGGGCGAGTCCGCCGGGGCCGTCAACGTGTATGCGCTGCTCACCTCGCCCATGGTGGTGGCCCGGCCCGCGCCCCTGTTCCACCGGCTGGTGGCCCTCAGTGGCGGCATTTCATCGGCCGCCACGCTGCCACCGGGCTCGCTCTCGACCATTCAGCCCCGCAGCGTCTGGGCCACGCGGGGCAACGCCTTGCTGACCCACGCCCTGGTCGCCGACGGCACCGCCGCCGACCCGGCCGCTGCCCAGGCGCACATCGCTTCGCGCACCCCGCAGCAGCTGGCCGCCCACCTGCGCGGGATGTCGGCGGACGCGCTGTTGACCACGGTGCGCACGCGCCTGGCGCCGCTGGGGCTGGCCGCGGCCAACCCGATTCCCGACGGGCACGTGGTGCCGGACAACCCCATCGCCGCCATCCGCGCGGGCCGGTACGTCCAGGTGCCGGTGCTGGCGGGCAACACGCGCGATGAAAGCAAGCTCTTTCCCAGCCTGCTGGCGATGCGACCCGCGCTGGGTGGCACCAGCGGCCGCCTGCTCGACGACGCGGCGGTGTTCAAGCTGGCCCATGGCTACCAGCCGGACGCCCCGCCCGCCAGCCGCATCGAGGACTGGGTACCGCCGCAGTACCTGCCGGTCGATGCGCCGAACACGGGCCTGAATGCGCGCATCTCCGAACTCGACCGAATCTGGTTCTTCGCTTTCCGCGACGACGTGCTCAACGCGCTCAAGTCCCGCCAGCCCGAGGTGTGGCACTACCGGTTCGATTGGGACGAATTGCCGCCACCCTTCGACAAGGTCTACGGCGCGGCCCACAGCTTTGACTTGCCCTTCATCTTCGGCAACTTCGGGCCTTCGCTCTACTCGAATATCTCGTTCAGTGAAGCGAACAAGGCCGACAGGCTGGCCCTGTCGGACCGGATGATGCAAAGCCTGGGCCGCTTCGCGCACGACGCAGACCCTCACGCCCCCGGCCTGGGCTCCGCCTGGCCAGCCTGGCCGCATTCGCTGGTCTTCGACTCACGCATAAGCACGGCAAGGTCGGCCGCCGAGTGACGTCGCCGGTGCGGCCTGCGGTTCAGGACCGCAGGCTCCAGAGGCGCAGGGCCACGTGGATCTCAAGCGCCCGGGACGCCTGGCCCAGGTGGCCCAGCAGCCCTTCGATGGTGGTGAGTCGCTGGCGCACCGTGTTGACGTGGATGTTGAGCCGCTGCGCCGCGGTCCTGGCGTTCTGGTTGCAGTCGAAGAAACACAGCAGGGTGGTGGTGAGTGCCGTGTTGCGCTTGCGGTCGTGCTGGATCAGCGGGCCGATGCTCGCTTCCAGGAACTGCTCCAGGCTGCTGGCGTCGTGCGTTTCGAACAGCGTGGAATACAGGGCCAACTCGTTCTGGCTGATGAGTTGCTCCTGCAGACCCAGGCGGCGCAGCACGCCCATCGACCGCCTGATCGTCGCGAACACCGAAGGCAGTTCGGCCGAGGACGCCATGGGCCGCGAGATCACGCCGAGGTAGGCCTTTCCCACTTCCCGGTGGATCCACTGCGACAGCGCCTGCCGCAGCTCCAGCGCGCGCGTGGTGCTGCACAGCACGACCACGATGCCATCGATGTCGTCGATCAGGCAGGGCTTGCTCTCCGGGGTCTGAAGCAGGCGCCGGGCGACGAAACCGGCGCTCGGCCCGTTGAGCTCGATCATCATGAGCGAGAGCGGCTGCGTGAGATCCAGGCCGAACCGCTCGGCCCGGTTTCGCAGCACGGCCAGCTCGTCTTGCCTCGGCGAGACCAGGGCGCGCATCAAGGCCGACATGTCGCGGTGGTTGCTGGCCTCCTGGCGTTCCTGCGACAGCAGCACGATGCCGATCACGCTCGAACTGCGCTCGAACGTGCGCTCGGCCACCTCCTCCAGTGGATTCTGGTGAAACAGCACGAGGGCGCCCAGCGCATCGTCGCCCCCGATCACCGGCATGGCGCGGCAGATTTCCCCGTCGGCTTCGTAGGCCTGGGCGGAACGCCCGGACTGGCGCGCCTGACGCAGGGCGCGTGCCAGGTCGGCGCTGTGTTTGCCGTGGGGCTGGTAGCGCTGCGCGGCGGTGCCGGCATAACCCTCGGCCACGCCCTGGCTGATGACCTGGTTGAGCTCGTCCAGCACCAGCAGGCTGCCGCCCAGCAGGCCGGCCACCGCCTGGCACAAGGTCGCCAGCGAGGCGCCGCGCGCCAGCAGCAGGGTGATTTCCTCGTGCGCGTCGGCGGCCGCCTGGACACCCCGCACATGGCGCTCCAGCTCCGAGCGGGCCTCGTCCGCTTTGCCCAACGCCATGTTGATGCGCTCGAAATCGCGCGCGTTCTTCAGGGCCAGCGCGCCGTGGGTGCGCAGGGTGCGCAGGATGGCGATGTTCTGCGTGGTGTGCACCCGGGGGTAGCGGTCCGCCGCGAACAGCAGACCGATCACGCCGTCCTGCCAGATCACCGGCACGCCCACCAGCGCGCAGACGCCCTCGGCACGAAAGATGTCGTCGAAGCGCGGGTCGTGGCTGAAGCGCGTGTCGTGCAGGTAGTCCGGCGTGGTGAAGGGGGTGCGGGTGGCCATCACCACGCTCGCCACGCCTTTGTCGCTGCGGATGTTCATCGCCACGGAGTTGCGGGTGAGTCCGCCGTCGGAGGCCAGCGCCTGGAACACACCCCGGGCTTCGTCCAGCTCGGAAATCCAGGCCATGTCCGAGCCCAGCAGGTGGCGTGTCCGCGCCACGATGGCGGCCAGCAGGTTGCTCAGTTCGAGCCGCTCGGACAGGTCCTGGGCCGACTCCATCAACGCCACCATGCCCTGCTCGCGCTGCTGCAGCACCTCCATCCGGTTGCGCACGGCCATGGCGATGCGCACGGTTTCGACCAGGCTGGCCTTGTCGGGGCGGCCCGCCGGCAAGGCTTCGACCCGGGCCAGCTGCTGCGCGAAGTCTTCGGCGGGCGCGGCCCGGTGCAGCAATTCAATGAGCGTGTTCGCGATCAGGGGTGTGGGTTCCAAGGCGCCTCCTGCGTCGAAGGCCGAGGGTATCAGAGCCCGATGGGGCTTGAGCGCGCGATGTATGTCCTCTCACCACATAAACAGGGCGTTGTTTGTGTGCGGTTCGCACATGGTTGGTCGCGGGTCGATTGCGGACACTGCCCCCAGTTCTTTGTTTGTCCACCGACGCTCCCATGGCCCTCCACGACGCCCTTCGCCCCGTTCCAGACCTTCGCGTGCTGGTCACCGCCGGTGCCAGTGGCATCGGTGCCGCCGTTGCGCTGGCCTTTCACGCCGCAGGGGCGCAGGTGCACGTCTGCGACATCGATCGCGCCGCGCTGGACCGCCTGCTGACCCAGGCGCCCGGTCTCACCGGGACGCCGGCCGATGCGTCGGTCGCGGGCGACGTGGACACCGTGTTCGAGGGCGTTCGCAGCCACCTGGGCGGGCTGGACGTGCTGGTCAACAACGCGGGCATCGCCGGCCCCACTGCGGCCATCGAGGACATCGATGCCGGGGCCTGGCAGCGGACCTTGGCGGTCAACCTGGACAGCCAGTTCCATTTCGCGCGCCGCGCGGTGCCCATGCTCAAGGCCTCGGGTGCGAACCCGGGGCTGATCGCCATGGGCTCGGTGGCGGGCCGCCTGGGCTACGCCTACCGCACGCCTTACGCAGCCAGCAAGTGGGCCATCGTGGGCCTGACCCGGTCGCTGGCGATCGAACTCGGGCCGCAGGGTGTGCGGGTCAACGCGATCCTCCCTGGCGTGGTCGAAGGCGCGCGCATGGACGGCGTGATCGCCGCGCGCGCCACGGCGCTCGGCATCAGCCCCGAAGCGATGCGCCAGCAGTACCTGGACAAGATTTCCCTGCGCCGCATGGTCACCGCCGACGACGTCGCGGCGACGGCGCTGTTCCTGAGTTCGCCGGGCGCGCGCAACCTGACGGGTCAGGTCATCAGCGTGGACGGCAACGTCGAGTACCTCTAACCCCCCACCACAACAGGAGACAAGCCATGACCCCATTTCGCCTCGCCGCCCTCTCGGCCGCTCTGCTGACGGCCTCGGCCGCGCACGCCGACCCGGTCAAGATCGGACTGCTGGAAACGCTCTCGGGTCCACAGGCATCGACCGGACAAACCTTCCGGGCCGGTGTCCGCTATTCCATCGACAAGATGAACGCCGCCGGTGGTTGGAACGGCCAGCCCGTGCAACTGATCGAGTACGACAACCAGGGTGGGCCCACGGGCGCGTCGGACAAGCTCAAGGCCGCCATTGCCGAGGGCGTCCAGATCGTCGTGCAAGGCGCCTCGTCCGCGATCGGCGGGCAGATCACCGAGGACGTGCGCAAGCACAACCTGCGCAACCCGGGCAAGGAAATCGTCTACATCAACGTCGGCGCCGAAGCCCTGGAGCTGACCGGTGAAAAGTGCAATTTCCACCATTTCCGCGTGGCCCCCAACGCGCAGGTGCGCACCAAGGTGCTGGTCAAGGGCATGAAAGAGGCCAATGCGCTGGGCAAGAAGGTCTACGCCATCAACCAGAACTACTCCTGGGGCCAGGACATGGAGGCCGCCATCGTCGAGAACGCGGGCGCGGGTGGCTACCAGGTGGTGGAGAAGACCCTGCACGACACCAACAAGATCCAGGACTTCGCGCCCTACATCGCCAAGATCGGCAGCTCGGGCGCCGAGACGGTGCTCACCGGCAACTGGTCCAACGATCTGCTGCTGATGATGAAGGCGGCCAAGGGCGCCGGCCTCAAGGCCGCGTTCGGCACGGTGTTCCTCGATCAGCCGGGCAACATCAGCAACGCGGGCGACACGGCGCTGGGGCACTTCATCGTGCATGCCTTCAACGGCGAGGCGGGCGGCGCCGACGGAGCGAACTTCGTGGCCGACTACACGGCCAAGATGGGCCGCTCGCCCGTGTTCGTCGAACCCCAGACCGTGTTCGGCATGGACATGGTGGCCGATGCACTGAAGCGCACCAGGCCGGACGGCGGCAAGCTCAACGTGAACGCCTTCGCCCGCGCGATGGAAACGGCGCGCATGAAGACCCCGATGGGCGAGGCCAGCATGCGCGCCGCCGACCACCAGATCCTGCTGCCGCTGGTGGTGTCGACCGTGACCAGGGACGCGCGCTTCAAGGTGGACGGAACGGACATGGGGTTCAAGCCCGTCAAGCTGTTCACCGCCGAAGAAGCCGCCATGCCGGTCCAGCCCAGCTGCAAGATGCAGCGCCCCTCCTGAGCCATGGACACCCTGCTGTTCTCGCTGCTCAACGGCGTCATCTACGGACTGCTGCTGTTCATGGTGTCGGCAGGGCTGACGCTGGTGTTCGGCATGATGGGGGTGCTGAACTTCGCCCACGCATCGTTCTACATGCTCGGCGCCTACTTCGCCTACACCCTGCAGGGGCTGCTGGGCTTCGGCCCTGCGGTGGTGGCGGCGACGTTGCTGGCCGGTGGCGTCGGCGCGGTGGTGGAGCGCTTTTTCCTGCGGCGCGTCCACCACCATCGCCACGCCCATGAGCTGCTGCTCACCTTCGGGCTGTCCTTCATCGTGGCCGAGACGATCAAGCTGCTGTTCGGCAACTTCCCGGTCAACTACCAGGTACCCGCGTTGCTCGATGGCCCGGCCTTCTCGCTGGGCGGGCAGCAGTACCCCATGTACCGGCTGCTGATGGGCGGCGTGGCCCTGGTGATGTTCGCGCTGCTCTTCCTGCTGCTCACGCGCACCCGCGTCGGCATCATCGTGCGCTCGGCGATCTACCGGCCGCGCATGGTCGAGGCCCTGGGTCACAACGTGCAGTTCGTGTTCATGGGTGTCTTCGGCGTGGGCGCGGCGCTGGCGGGGCTGGCCGGCGCCATTGCCGGCGCGTTCTACACCACCAGCCCGAACATGGCGCTGGAGATCGGCGTGATGGTGTTCGTGGTGGTGGTGGTCGGCGGCCTGGGGTCGCTGGGAGGCGCGATGCTGGCCTCGCTGTTGATCGGCCTGCTCACGTCGCTGGCGGTGGGCATCGACCGCAGCCTGGCCGACCTGCTTGCCGTCGTGGGCGCACGGGCATGGGCCGAAGGGGTGGGCGGCCTGCTCACGCTCAAGCTGTCCAGCCTGGCCTCCACCCTGCCCTTTGCCCTGATGTTGCTCGTCCTGCTGCTGCGGCCGCAGGGCTTGATGGGCGACAAGACCTGATCCTTCCCATGCGCACCTCAACCTCCCTCCTCCTGGGCGGCGTGGCCCTGCTCGCGGCGTTGCCGGCCCTGCTGTCGGCAGGGCTGCTCAATGCCGCCGTGCAGATGCTGATCGCCGCCTTGTTCGCCAGCGCCTACAGCCTGCTGGCGGGTCGCGCCGGCATGCTCTCTTTCGGGCACGCGGCCTACTTCGGCGTGGGTGCCTTTGCCACCGTCCACGCGATGAACGCGCTGGGTGGCGCGGGCCTGCTGCCCACGCCGCTGATGCCGCTCGTGGGCGCCGGCGCGGGCCTCGCGTTCGGTGTTGCGGCGGGGTGGTTCGCCACCCAGCGCAGCGGCACCGCCTTTGCGATGATCACCCTGGCCATCGCGGAGTTGCTGCACTCGCTGGCCCCGCAGCTCAAGGGCCTGTTCGGCGGTGAGTCGGGCATCTCCGCGATGCGGATGCCGGCCTGGGGTTTCTCCTTCGGCTCGACCACCCAGGTGTACTACCTCACGCTGGCCTGGGTGCTGATCTCGCTGCTGCTCCTGCACTTTCACACGCTCACACCGGCCGGCCGCCTGACACTGGGCCTGCGCGAGAACAGCCACCGCCTGCGCTTCCTGGGCTATGACGTGCACCGCCTCAGCGTGTCGGCCTTCGCCATCTCCGGCCTGTTCTCCGGGGTGGCGGGCGCACTGCAGGTGCTGGCGAACGAAGCGGCCAACTACGTCGTCTTCGACCCCAGCGTGTCGGCCAGCGTGGTGCTCAACAGCTACATCGGTGGTGTCGGCGTGTTCCTGGGTCCGGCGCTGGGTGCGGCGCTCATGAGCTTCTTCGGCTATGC
This sequence comes from Hydrogenophaga sp. UC242_50, assembly GCF_042697355.1. Lineage (NCBI taxonomy): Bacteria > Pseudomonadati > Pseudomonadota > Betaproteobacteria > Burkholderiales > Comamonadaceae > Hydrogenophaga > Hydrogenophaga sp. UC242_50. The sequence continues at coordinate 28,466 of NZ_CP170553.1, read as the reverse complement.
CGTGTCGGACAACACCCAGGCGTGGCTGCTCTACCAGGGCGTGCTCTTCGTGCTGGTGATGATGTTCATGCCGCAAGGTCTCGTCGGCCTGGGCGACGCGGCAGCGTCGCGCGTGCGGCGGCTGGGCGGGGCGCGCGCGCTGCCGCTGCTGTTCACGTGGCTGGTCGCGGCCCTGTTGCTGGCCGCCGGTGCGGTGTTCCTGATCGAGCTGCTGCAGCGCCTGTGCTCGCAGGAGTACCGCGCGCTCGCCGCGCAGGCGGGCGCTTGGCCCCCTGTGACGATGTTCAAGAGCACCTGGGACGTGACCAGCGTCGCCACCTGGGCCTGGCCACTGGCCCTGCTGCCCGTGGGCGGCGGCTTGCTGGCCTTCGCGCACCAGCGGCTGCAAACCAAGGAGGACCCGGCATGAGCGCACCCATCCTGCAACTCAAAGGCCTGTGCAAGTCGTTCGGCGACACGGCGATCATCCGCGGCGTCGACCTCGACGTGGCGCCCGGCGAGCGCCGCGCCTTGATCGGGCCCAATGGCGCGGGGAAATCCACGCTGTTTCATCTGATCTCGGGCAACCTCGGCGCCACGGCGGGCACGGTCGCCTTCCAGGGACGCGACATCACCGGCTGGACGCCGCAGCGCGTGAACCGCCTCGGGCTCGCGCGGTCTTTCCAGATCACCAACATCTTTCCCAAACTGACGGTGTTCGAGAACGTGCGCCTGGCGGTGATGCGCCAGCAGCCGCAGCCCACGGCCTTCTGGCGGCGCGTCGACCGGCTGCGTGGCCTGCGCGAGGCCACGCAGCGGCTGCTCGAGCAGGTGCGCCTGCACACCCGCGCAGGCACGCTGGCGGGCGGGCTCAGCTACTCCGAACAGCGCTCGCTGGAGATCGCCATGACGGTGGCCTCCGATCCCCAGCTCATCCTGCTCGACGAGCCCATGGCCGGCATGTCGAGCGAAGAAACGGACTACACCTTGAACCTGATCCGGGAAGTCACCGCCGGCCGCGCGCTGCTGATCGTGGAGCACGACATGGACGTCGTCTTCAAGCTGGCCGACCACATCAGCGTGCTGGTGTACGGCCAGGTGATCGCCACCGGCACCCCGGACGAGATCCGCCGGCACCGGGGCGTGCGCGAGGCCTACCTGGGCGAGGAGGTCGCGGCATGAACAGCTTGCTCGAAGTGGAAGACCTGCACGCCTACTACGGCAAGAGCCACATCCTCCAGGGCGTGGGTTTCCGGGTGGGCGCGGGCGAGGTGCTGAGCCTGCTGGGACGCAATGGCTCGGGCCGCTCCACCACGCTCAAGGCGCTGATGGGCCTGGTGCCGCCCAGCCGGGGCCGCGTGCGCCTGGCGGGCCAGGAGCTGGCCGGCTCACCGGCCAACCGCATCTGCCGCGCTGGCCTGGCCTATGTGCCCGAGGAGCGCGAGGTGTTCGCCAACCTCACGGTGGACGAGAACCTGCGCATGGGCGAACAACCCGCAGCACCCGGCGCGCCGCGCTGGACGGTGCAGCAGATGTTCGACTATTTCCCCCGGCTCAAGGAGCGGCGCCACACAAAGGCCGGCAGCCTGTCGGGCGGCGAGCAGCAGATGCTCACCATCTGCCGGTCCCTGCTGGGCAACCCCCGGGTCATCCTGATCGATGAACCCACCGAAGGGCTGGCGCCCATGATCGTGGCGCAGGTCGGCGAGTGCATCCGCGACATGCGGACCCAGGGTGTCTCTGTGGTCCTGGTCGAGCAAAAGCTCGCCATCGCGCTCAAGGTGTCCGACCGCGTCTGCGTGATGGGCCATGGCCGCATCGTGTTCGAAGGCACACCCGCCCAACTGCAATCCGATCCCGGCCTGCTCGCGCAGTGGCTGGCCGTCTGAAGGCTTTCCGCATGTCCGACAAAGTCATCATCTCCTGCGCCGTCACCGGCTCGGTGCACACGCCCAGCATGTCGCCCTACCTGGCCATCACGCCCGAACAGATCGCCGCACAGGCCATCGAGGCCGCCGAGGCCGGCGCGGCCATCCTGCACCTGCATGCGCGCGATCCCGCCGACGGGCGGCCCACGCCGGACCCGAAGGTGTTCGACCAGTTCGTGCCGCACATCCAAGCCGCGACCGATGCCGTGATCAACATCACCACCGGCGGCAGCACCCGCATGACGCTGGCCGAGCGGCTCGCCTACCCCTTGCAGGCGGCGCCCGAGATGTGCTCGCTCAACATGGGGTCCATGAATTTCTCCATCCACCCTGCGGCGCGCAAGATTTCGCAGTGGCAGCACGGCTGGGAGAAGCCCTATGTGGAAGGCATGGAAGACCTGATCTTTCGCAACACCTTCGCCGACATCAAGCACATCCTCCAGGTGCTGGGCCGCGAGCGCGGCACGCGCTTCGAGTTCGAGTGCTACGACGTGGGGCACCTCTACAACCTGGCCCACTTCCGCGACGAAGGGCTGCTCGACGGGCCCATCTTCCTGCAGTGCATCTTCGGCATCCTGGGCGGCCTCGGTGCCGATCCGGAAAACCTCGTCACGATGCGCACCACGGCCGATCGCCTGTTCGGCCGGGACGGCTACCGCTTCTCGGTGCTGGGCGCCGGGCGCCATCAGATGCCGCTGCTGACCATGGCCGCGGTGATGGGTGCGCACGTGCGCGTGGGGCTGGAAGACAGCCTGTATCTGGGCAAAGGCCAGCTGGCCCGCAGCTGCGCCGAGCAGGTGCGCAAGATCCGCCGGATCCTGGATGAGCTGTCCCTCGAGGTGGCATCGCCTGCCGAAGCGCGGGCCATGCTCGCGCTCAAAGGCAGCGATGCCGTCCATTTCTGACCACCGACACACACCATGAAAAAACTTCTTGAAAACCGCGTCGCCATCGTCACCGGTGCCGGGCAGGGGCTGGGCCGTGCCCATGCCCTGGAACTCGCGCGCCACGGCGCGCGCGTGATCGTCAACGACCTGGAGGGCGCCGACGGCGGCGCCCGCGCGCAGGCCGTGGTGGCCGACATCCGCGCCCACGGCGGTGACGCCCGGATGCACCTGGGCGACGTCACGCGGGCCGGCCACATGCAAGACATGGCCGAGCTGGCCATGAACGCCTGGGGCCGCATCGACATCATCATCAACAACGCGGGCATCCTGCGCGACAGGACCTTCGCGAAGATGCCGCTGGAGGATTTCCGCCTAGTGCTGGAGGTGCACGTCATGGGGGCCGTGAATGCCACCAAGGCGGTGTGGGCGCAGATGCAGGAACAACAGTACGGCCGCATCGTGATGACGACATCGTCGTCGGGCCTCTACGGCAGTTTCGGTCAGGCCAACTACGGTGCCGCCAAGATGGCGCTGGTCGGCCTCATGCAGACGCTGGCGCTGGAAGGCGACAAACGCAACATCCGCGTCAACTGCCTCGCCCCCTCCGCCGCGACCGGCATGACGCATGGCATCTTGCCTCCCGAAGCGCTGGCCCGGCTCACGCCGGAAAGCGTCAGCCCGGCGCTGATCCCCCTGGTCTGCGAAGACGCACCTACCCGAACGATCCTGCTGGCCGGCGCGGGCAGTTTCGAGGCCGCGCACATCACGATGACGGAGGGCATCCACCTCGGTGACCAGCCCGGGGTGGCAGAACAGCTGCGCTCACGCCTCGCCGACGTCTGTGGCCGCGACGGCGAGCGGGTGCCAGCTTCGGGCTGGGAGCAGTACGTGCACGAACTCAGCAAGGGCGGCTCCACCGTGGAGGGCGCGGCATGAGCGGCGCGCTGCAAGGGCAAGTGGCCTGGGTCACCGGTGCGGGCTCGGGCATCGGGCTGGCGGCGGCCCGGGCGCTGGCCGCTGCCGGTGCCAAGGTGGTGCTGTCCGGTCGGCGCCCCGATCCCCTGGAGGCAGCGGCTGCGCAGATCCGCGCGGCGGGCGGTGCGACCGACATCGCGGTGCTGGACGTGACCGATGCCGATGCCGTGGCAGACACGGCCGCGCAGCTGCTGCAGCGGCACGGTGAGCGCCTGGACGTGCTGGTGAACTGCGCGGGCACCAACACCCCCGAGCGGTTCTGGCGCGACCAGTCTGCCCAGGGCTGGCGCCAGGTCGTCGCGACCAACATGGACAGCATCTTCTACACCACGCGCGCCGTGCTGCCCGCGATGCGCGCGCGCCGCAGTGGGTGGGTCATCAACGTCTCATCGTGGGCCGGCGTCCACCATCCCAAGCTCACCGGGCCGGCCTACAACGGGAGCAAGCACGCCGTGGTCGCGATGACCGAGACCATCAACATGGAAGACGGGGTGCACGGCATCCGCGCCTGCAGCCTGTGCCCTGCCGAGGTTGCGCACGCCCATTCTGGACACGCGGCCGACGCCGCCCACCGCGGACGAACGGGCGCGCATGCTGCAACCTGACGACGTGGGGCACACCGTCCGGTTCCTGGCCGAGCTTCCTGCCGGGGTGTGCATCAACCAGATCGTCATCAGCCCGACCTGGAACCGGATGTACATCAACGATCTGTGAGGGGTGGGCTGCCGGGTGGTCCAGCTCGCATAGGCGCTGCCGCGTCTCGGGCAACGGCTCACCCAGGGCGAAACGGGTACCATCGTCGGATTCAATAGTAACGATGCGTCGAAGCACACCTGCGCACGGGCTCGGTGGTAGAAGTACGAGCTTCGCGCAAGATCCAACTGTGTCAGGAGCTCTGGCAGGGCATAGAGCACCTTGAGGGCGTCAACCAGCAATGTCTTCTCCCGGTTGGTCAGGAGATGCAGATCGACGCCCAGGCCTTTTTTTAGCAGTTCATTGGCCTTCTGCACGAGATCGCGTTCGAGCTGCAGTTGGCGGATGTCGCGTTGCAGGGATTCGAGCTGTTGCTCCAGCTCCGCTCGCTCAGGTGATGGTGGTGGGTGGTTCTGGCGTTTCATGGATGCGGGCGCCTCGCGGCCGAGTAGCTGGTTCTTCCAGTTGTACAGCGTCGGCCTGCATACGCCCAGTTTTTCTGCCACGGCTTGCGCACCTTCCTGCCGCGTGCAGAGCTCCATGACGCCCGCCTGTTTCAATGTCTCGGAATATCTTCGCCGGCCGGCGGTGCCAACGGCGACTCTCCAGCTCTCAGGAAGTGCGTCGCGAATCCAGGCGGTCAACGTACCCCGGCCTGGGTATCCCAATGCCCTCATCGTTGCAGCTATGCAGCGGTCATGCGCAAGGTAGTGCGCAATAGCCGCCTGCTTCTGATCCTGCGAGTACTTGGGAGGCCGGCCCGCATAGCCCTCAGGCAGAGCCGAACGTCGTTCGTACTCACGGTGCCAGCTCTTCAGGGCATTCTTGGTTGGGTAACCGAGTTGACGGATGGTTGCCCTGATGCGCTTGTCCAGCTTGATGTAGAGCTGGACCGCTCGACCGCCGGCACCGGCCAGACCGAACAGCAGCTGCAGGCCATCACCGAACTGCAGCCCGAGGCCTACACCGGCACGCCCAGCTTCCTGCGCATCCTGGTGGAGAAGGCCCAGGCCGAGGGCATCGACATCGGCAGCATGCGCAAGGCCGTGGTGGGCGGCGAGGCATTGCCGCCCAGCCTGCGCGACTGGTTCGCCGAGCGCGGCGTGGCGGTCTACCAGAGCTACGCCACCGCCGACCTGGGCCTGGTGGCCTACGAGACGAGCGCGCGCGAGGGCCTGGTGGTGGACGAGGGCGTGATCGTCGAGATCGTGCGCCCGGGCACCGGAGAACCCGTGCCCGAGGGCGAGGTGGGCGAGCTGGTGGTCACCACCCTCAACCCGGCCTACCCGCTGATCCGCTTCGGCACCGGCGACCTCTCGGCCATCCTGCCCGGCGCCTGCCCCACCGGGCGCACCGCGCCGCGCATCAAGGGCTGGATGGGCCGCGCCGACCAGACCACCAAGGTGCGCGGCATGTTCGTGCACCCGGCCCAGGTGGCCGACATCGCGCGGCGCTTCCCGCAGGTGAAGAAGGCCCGCCTGGTGGTCAGCGGCGAGATGGCCAACGACCAGATGTGCCTGCGCGTGGAGGCCAGCGAGACCGACAGCGGCCTGCGGCAGCAGATCGAGGCCGCCGTGCGCGAGGTCACCAAGCTGCGCGCCCAGGTCGAGCTCGTCCAGCCGGGCTCCCTGCCCAACGACGGCAAGACCATCGAGGACAGCCGCTGCTGCGCCTGAGGCGCAAGAGGGCGCACGCGATCCCCCTTTCAGGGCTGGCGCGCCTCCCGCCGATCCGCGGCGGCCCGCTTGTGCCGCAAGGCACCGGGTGGATGCCCGATGACCCTTTTGAACGCGCGGCTGAACGAGGCCTCCGAGTCGTAACCCAGGCGGGTGGCGGCCACGGCCACGCGCATGCCTTCTCGCTCGATCCAGCGGCGCGCCTGGAACATCCGCACGCGGGTCACGTACCGCGCCGGGCTCTCGCCCAAGGTGCGCGTGAACAACTCGGCGAAGCTGGAGCGCGAGGCGCCCATCAGGTCCGCCAGCGCCGGCACCGTCCAATCGCGTTCGGGCTCGGTGTGGATCGCGGCGATCACCTTGCCGATGCGGGGGCACTGCACCGCCGCGATCCAGCCACTGGCGTCGCTGCAGGCGCACTCGACCCCAGGCGCGGATGATGCAGGCGGCCAGCACATCGGCCAGGCGCGCGAGCATGCCGCAGGCGCCGATGCGATCCAGCGCGACCTCGCGCTCCATCGCTTCGAGCAACGCGGGCACGGAGGGGTCTCGCGTTGGCCAGTTCGTTGGCGCGCATCGCGTCCGGCATCATCGCCAGCAGGGGGTGCAGGGGATCGAGGTTGAAGCGCATGGCGCCGCAGAAGACGATGTCGTTCGGCGCGCCTGGAGGCCCTTCGTCCGGCGTTGGGGGCGATGAGGCCATGGACGCGGGCTGCGGCGCGCCGCCGATGAGGTAGATGTTGTCCGCCACCGGGGTGCGCGAGAGGGATTCGATGTCCACGCACGGCACGTCGGGCGCGCTGGCCAGGATGTGAAAGCTGCCCCGCGGCAGCAGCACCGCGTCGCCGGCGTCCAGCCGCACCCAGTCGTGACCGGGCAGCCAGAGCCAGCAGCCGCCGCGCGCCACGAAATGGAAACGGGCCTCCGGCCGCGCGGGGTAGGCCACGGCCCAGGGCGGCTGCATCACGCAACGGCCGTATTCGACGCCGTCGAGCCGCAAGCCCAGCAGGATGCGGCTCAGCAGGTCGGCCGGGCGGGGTGGCGCGTCCGCCGCGCCACGGGCGGCGCTCCCCTCGAGCAGGGCGGGAGATTCGGAGGAATAGTCAAGCATTTCGGCTTTTCCCACATGGAAACGCCGGCATCTTATCCCTAAGCTGGCGGTCTTGCTGGCTTCCCCCTGTTCCATTCATGTCCTCCTCCTGCTCCACCTGCATCGATCCCTCCCAAGCCGTGGCCGCACCGCCGCCGCCAGCGAACGCGGATTCGCCCCACTGGGCCGCCGTCGGCTCGCTGGCGCTGGGCGTTTTTGGCCTGGTGACCGCCGAATTCCTGCCGGCCAGCCTGTTGACGGCCATGGCCACGGACCTGGGCATCAGCAACGGCGCCGCGGGCCAGACGGTCACGGCGACGGCGCTGGTGGGCGCGGTCGCCGCCCCCGCCTTTCCGCTGCTGACGCGGCGGCTGGACCGCAAGTGGGTGATGCTGGCGCTGAGCCTGCTGCTGGTCGTCTCCAACCTGATGGCCGCGACGGCCACCTCGCTGCCCGTGCTGCTGGTGGCCCGCGTGTTGCTGGGCGTGGCGCTGGGCGGCTTCTGGGCCCTGGCGGGCGCGCTGGCCCTGCGGCTGGTGCCCGCGGACCGGTTCGCCCGCGCCATGTCGCTGATCCTCACGGGGGTGTCGGTGCGCAGCGGTGTGCGCCGCCCCCATCGGCGCCTGGATGGGTGATCTGTGGGGATGGCGCAGCGCCTTCGTCGCCGCGGGCGTGGTCAGCGTGGTGACGCTGGTCGCGCAGGCCATCACGCTGCCCGCGCTGCCGCCGCGCGACCACGCCAGTCTGCGCGTGCTGGGCCAGTTGCTGCTGCGGCCGCAGGTGCGCATGGCCCTGCTGGCGGTGCTGCTGGTGATCTCGGGCCATTTCGCGGGCTTCACCTACATCCGGCCGCTGATGGAAAACGTCACCCACCTGTCCGTCCAGGCGATCTCGGTGGTGCTGCTGGGCTACGGCATCGGGGGTTTCTTCGGCAACCTGGCGGGCGGCTACCTGGCCGAGCGCAGCGAGCGCCGCGCCATCGTGGCGGGTGGCACGCTGGTCGTCCTCATGGCGGGCAGCCTGTTGCTGGCGGGTTCGTCGGCGCTGGTGACCGCCGTGGCGGTGGCGCTCTGGGGTTTTGCGTTCGGCGCGTTCCCGGTCGGTTTCCAGACCTGGGTGGTGCGGGCCGCGCCCGACCACGCCGAAGGCGCGGGCGGCCTGATGGTGGCGGCGTTCCAGATCGCCATCGCCAGCGGCGCGGTGGGTGGCGGGCTGCTGGTCGATCACGTGGGCGCGCTCGGCGCGCCGGCCTTCGCGCTGGTCGCCATCGTGCTGGGCACCTTGCTGACCTTGCGCCACGGTCCCCGGCCGCAGGGCCAACGGGCCGGTGCCCAGCCGGTGCCGGTTCATCACTGAACCAGGGTGTCAGGGCGTCGTCGGGCCTGAACCCGCGGCACTGCGCACGCGCCGCTGGCGCGCCTGCGGCGGCGACGCGTGCTGGTGCAAGGCGAGGCGCAGGGCCGTCGCGGCCACACCGAGGGCGCGGTCGGTGCGGCGGGCCAGGTAGGTCTGCGTGTGCGCCACGCCCAGCGGACCGAGCGCCGTGGCGGCCAAGGGCACCAGCTGCTTCTCGGCCAGTTCGCGCTCGATCACCCACCGCGGCAGGCGGCCCCAGCCCACCCCGCCCAGGATCAGGGCCCGCTTGGCGTCCTGCGTGCCCACGCGCAGCGTCTGGGGCGACAGCACACCGAAGTCGCGTCCCTCGGACAGCGGCGTGGGATCCTCCAGCACGATCTGCACGTGGTCGGCCAGCTCGACGCTGGTGAGCGCCTTGCGGCGCCGCGCCAGCGCATGGCTGGCGGCGGCCACCGCCACGATGGGCACGCGTTGCAGCGCCTCGGTCTCGATGCGCGGATCGAGAAAGTCTTCGCCGGCCATGATGGCCAGGTCGCACTGCCGCTCGCGCAGCGCTTGCAGCGGACCGCCCAGTGGCGCGACCGCCAGGCGCAGCCGAACCGACGGCCAGGTCTCGCGCACCGCCTTGAGCGCGGCGGCCACCACGGGCAGCGGGTAGAGCGTGTCCACCATCAGCGAGAGCTCGATCTCCACGCCCTCGCCCAGGCCGCGCGCGCGCGCCCGCATGAAATCCACCTTGAGCAGCACGGCGTGCGCGTCTTCCAGCAAGGCCAGGCCGGCCGGCGTGAGTGCGGGCCGGTGGCCGCTGCGATCGAACAGGCTCACGTCGAGCTGGTGTTCGAGGTTGGCGATCGCGTGGCTCACGGCCGACTGCGCGCGCCGCAGGCGCGTGGCCCCGGCCCGAAAGCTGCCGGCCTCGGCCACGGTCACGAACATGCGAATCTGATCGAGGGTGAGGGCGTCCAGCATTGATCGATTCCGTAGATCAGGAAGCTCAAAATTTTAGGCCTTCCGCAGATCAATGTGGCTGCCGATACTTCTCCCATTCCCACATGAGAGGTGTTCACGTCATGACCCAGGTGCTGGTGCTCTATTACTCTTCCTACGGCCACATCGCGACCATGGCCAGCGCCGTGGCCGAGGGCGCGCGCACGGCGGGCGCGCAGGCCGTGGTCAAGCGCGTGCCCGAACTGGTGCCGGACGCCGTGGCCCGCAAAGCCGGTTACCAGCTGGCGCCAGACGTGCCGGTGGCGCACCGTGGAGGAGCTCGCGGCGTACGACGCCATCGTGTTGGGCACGCCCACCCGCTTTGGCAACATGGCCGCGCAGATGAAGAACTTTCTCGATCAGGCCGGTGGCCTGTGGGCCCGGGATGCGCTGGTGGGCAAGGTGGGCAGCGTCTTCACCTCCACGGGCAGCCAGCACGGCGGGCAGGAGTCGACCATCCTCTCGACGCACATCGTGCTGATGCACCTGGGCATGGTGGTGGTGGGCCTGCCCTACAGCTTCAAGGGCCAGATGCGCATGGACGAGATCACCGGCGGCTCGCCATACGGCTCGGCCACCTTGGCCGATGACGGGTCGGGCGGCGACCGCCAGCCCAGCCTGAATGAAATCGAAGCGGCCCGCTACCAGGGGGCCCATGTGGCGCGGGTGGCGCGGGCGCTCGCGCTGTCGCAGCCGATGGCGGTGGCGTGAGCGGCTCCTCTGCGAACCCGGCCCGCACCGACTGGCGGGCCGTGGGGGTGGTGGTGGCCGCCGGGGTGGTCTCGGCCTTTCACCTGGGCAAGGTCGCCATCGCGGCCCCCCAGCTTCAGGCCGATCTGGGCCTCAGCCTGGGCCTGCTGGGCGCCCTCGGTGCCACCTTCGCCGTGTTGGGCGCGCTGGGTGGCGTGGTGGCGGGCTCCGTGGTGGCCCGTGCCGGCGACCACCGCATGCTGGTCCTCGGGCTGTTGGCCACGGCACTGGGGGCGGCGATGGCGGTGCCGAGCGACCGCTTCGGTGTGCTGCTGGCGTCGCGCGTGGTGGAGGGGCTGGGGTTTCTGCTGATCACGGTGGCCGGGCCCACGGTGCTGGCGCGCCGGGTGCGCGCGGCCGATCAGGCCACCGCCTTGGTCTTGTGGAGTTGCTTCATGCCAGCCGGCATGGCGCTGGCGATGCTCACCGGGCCGTGGTTCGGCGACTGGCGCAGCCTGTGGGTGACCGCCGCGCTGGCGGCCGGTCTGCTCGCGGTTCTGGTGGTGGGCATGGTGCCGCGTGGTCCACGGCCTGCCCGCGCGGACGACCCGGCCCGCCTGGCCGAGGTCTGGCGCTCCGAACCCCTGGCGATGGCCGCCACGTTCCTGCTCTACAGCCTGATGTTCTTCGCGCTCTTCAGCTTTCTGCCCGTGCTGCTGCAGCAGCGCCTGCAGGTGGGCGCCGGTGCCGTCGGGCTGCTCGCCGCGGTGGCCTGTGCGGCCAACATCGTGGGCAACCTGTGCGCGGGGGTCCTGCTGGGCAAGGTGGGCCGTGAGGTGCTGGGCGCCTGCGCGGCGATCACGATGGGTCTCTGTGGCCTGGGCATCTTTCTGCCTGTGCTGGGTCCGGGCATGGCCTTGGCCCTGTGCCTGGTGTTCTCCGCGGTGGGCGGCCTGGTCCCGGCCAGCCTGCTGTCCGCGGTACCGCGGGTCACGTCCACACCCGCGCAGGCGGCCCTGGTGGTGGGGCTGCTCATGCAGGGCAGCAACCTCGGCCAGGCGCTCGGGCCGGTGCTGGTCGGCAGCGCGGTGGACCGCCACGGCTGGCCGGCCGCCGCGGCCTGGGTGGGGGCCGCGGCACTGGCGATGGCCTGGACCGTCTGTCACAAAACGGCGCCGAGGCCCGTCTAGCAAGACAAGGATCCCCTTTTTCAACCCAGGAGCTCACGATGTCCTCTCCCCGACTTGACTACTTCACGCTGGCGCCCAAAGCCGCCAAGGCGCTGGCCCAGCTTTCACACGTGGCCGGCGCCACGCTGGACAAACGGCTGAAGGAGCTGGTGAACCTGCGCATCAGCCAGATCAATGGCTGCGCGTTCTGCATCGACATGCACTGGGCCGACCTGGTGAAGCAGGGCATGGAGCCACGGCACATCAACGCCGTGGCGGGTTGGCGCGAGGCGCCGCGCTTCTTCAGCGACGCCGAGCGCGCCGCGCTCCAGTGGGCCGAGGCGGTGAACGCCTTGCCACAACGGGCGCCGAGCGATGCCGACTTCGAAGACCTGCGGCGGCACTTCAGCGACGGCGCGATCGCGGAGCTGACGTTCGCCGTCGGCGCCATCCGGGCGTGGAACGTGCTCAACGCCAGCTTCCACACCCCCGTGCCCGACACCCCGTTTGCGGCCGCTTGAGGCCGGGCGGGCTCAGCCCAGTCGGTCCGCGAAGGTGTACGCCACCATGCCGTCGCCCCGGGCAAAGCCGATCAACAGCAGACCGGCCTCGTTCGCCACGTCGATCGCCATGGCCGTGGGCGCGGAGACGGCGGCCAGCACCGAGATGCCCGCGCGCGCGGTCTTCTGCACCATCTCGAAACTGGCCCGGCTGGTGAGCGCGACGAAGTGCCGCGAAGGGTCGAAGCCTGCCCGCCGCGCCGCGCCGATCAGCTTGTCCAGCGCGTTGTGCCGCCCCACGTCCTCGCGCACCAGCACCACGCCGCCATCGTCGATCCGGCAGAGCGCCGCCGCGTGCGTGGCGCCGGTGAGCTGCTGCCGGGGCTGGTGGGCGGGCAGGGCCTGGAGGGCCGAGGCCACGGCGGCGGGCGCGATGCCCAAGGCGGGCACGGCCGGCGGCCGCTGCCGCACGGCGGCGAGGGAGTCCGTGCCGCACAGGCCACAACCCGTGCGCCCGGCCATGCTGCGCCGGCGTTCGCGCAGCCGCCACTCGCAGGCGCTGCGCACCTCCAACTGCACCTCGATGCCATCGGGCGTGTCCACCACGTCCACCCCGCGCAGCTCGCCGGGGTCGAGCAACAGGCCTTCGGTGAGGGCGAAGCCCAGCGCGAAGTCTTCCAGGTCGGCCGGCGTGGCCATCATCACGGCATGCGAGATGCCGTTGAACACCAGCGCCACGGCCACTTCGTCGGCCACCCAGTCGGTGGCCAGGCTGGCCAGTCCGTCGCGGCGCACCTGCACCTCGCTGGCCCGCACGCCGGCCGGCGGGCGTTGGGGCGTCGCGGCCAGCGAGCGCCCGGCCGCCGTGAGGTGCGCCACCCAGCGGTCGTCGACCTGTTCCACGCGCACCCAGCCGGGCCCGTGCACGCCGCCGATGACCGCGTGGCCCATCAGCGTGAGCTGGCGCATGAGCACGCTGACGCCCTGACCCAGGCGCTTGCCCAGGCGCGGCAGCGACATGCCGTTGGCCTCGGGTGTGCTGGCCAGCTCGCGCAGGATGGCTTCGGCCAGCGGGGTGAGCGTGGTGGTGCCGTTCATGGCTCGAGGTGGGGCGTCAGGCGCACCGGAATCGCCTTCGAGGTGGGCGTGCCCGCCGCGATCGCGGTGGCCGACAGCGGCACCAGCGGGTTGGTCTCGGGGTAGTAGGCGGCCAGGCAGCCGCGCGGAATGTCGTAGGCCACCAGGCGGAAGCGGTCGGCGCGGCGGTGCTGGTCGTCGTCCCACACGGTGTGGAGGTCCACCCAGTCGCCATCGGCCAGGCCCAGGGCGCGCAGGTCCTCGGCGTGGATGAAGACCACGCGGCGCTGGCCGAACACGCCGCGGTAGCGGTCGTCCATGCCGTAGATGGTGGTGTTGTACTGGTCGTGCGAGCGCGTGGTGAGCAGCGAGAACACGAGGGTGTCGCGCTGGCGGGCCTGCATGGACCGGCGCGCGCGGTGCACCGGCGTGTCGCGCGGCACCGGGTGCGGGAAGAACGTGGCCTTCCGCGCCGGGGTGTCCCACACGCGCTCGCTGGCGGTGTTGCGCAGGCGAAAGCCGCCGGGCACGGCGACGCGGGCGTTGAAGTCCTTGAAGTCGTCGAACACGGCTTCGATCTGGTCGCGGATGCGGGCGTAGTCCTCGATCAGCCACAGCCAGGCGGTGCGGCTGCGCCGGCCCAGCGTGGCCGCGGCCAGGCGCGCGACGATGGCCGGCTCGGACAGCAGGTGTTCCGAGGCCGGCGGGTTGATGCCCAGCGAGAGGTGCACCATGCTCATGGAGTCCTCCACCGTCACGCCCTGCGGGCCCGTGGCCTGCACGTCGATCTCGGTGCGCCCCAGGCAGGGCAGGATCAGCGCCTCGCGGCCGTGCACCACGTGGCTGCGGTTGAGCTTGGTGCGCAGCGTGCACCGTGAGGTCGCACTGGCGCAGCGCCTTCCAGGTCTCGTGGGTGTCGGGCGTGGCGGCGGCGAAGTTGCCGCCCAGCGCGAAGAACACCTTGCCCTTGCCCTCGCGCATCAGCTGGATGGCCTCCACCGTGTCCACGCCGTTCTGTCGAGGCGGCTCGAAGCCGAACACCTGCCGCAGCCGGTCCAGCAGCGCGGCCGGCGGCTTCTCCCAGATGCCCATGGTGCGGTCGCCCTGCACGTTGCTGTGGCCGCGCACCGGGCAGGCACCGGCACCGGGCCGGCCGATGTTGCCGCGCATCAGGAGCAGGTTCACCAGCATCTGGATGGTCGCCACCGCGTGCTGGTGCTGCGTGATGCCCATGCCCCAGCAGACGACGGTGTTCTTCGCCCCGGCGTAGAGGTCGGCGGCGGTGTGGATCTGTTCGCGCGTGAGGCCACACTCCTCGGTGATCAGGTCCCAGGACTCGGCGCGCAGGTCGTCGGCCAGGGCCTGGAAACCCACGGTGTGTTCGGCGATGAAGGCGTGGTCGAGCAAGGCCTGCTCGCCCGCGTCGTGCCGCTCCAGCAGGCGCTTCATCATGCCTTTCACGGCCGCCAGGTCACCACCGCCGCGCAGCTGGAAGTAGTGCGAGCTGATCGGCGTGGAGCCCAGCGTCGCCATCTCCATCTTGCTCTGCGGGTCCTGGAAGCGCTCCAGGCCGCGTTCGCGCAAGGGGTTGAAGCTGACGATGCGCGCGCCGCGCTTCGAGGCGGCGCGCAGTTCGCCCAGCATGCGCGGGTGGTTGGTGCCGGGGTTCTGGCCGAAGATGAAGATCGCGTCGGCGAGTTCGAAGTCGTCCAGCGTCACCGTGCCCTTGCCCACGCCGATCTGCGGGCGCATGCCGTTGCCGCTGGGCTCGTGGCACATGTTCGAGCAGTCGGGAAAATTGTTGGTGCCGTACTCGCGCACGAACAGCTGGTACAGGAAGGCCGCCTCGTTGCTGGCGCGGCCCGAGGTGTAGAACATGGCCTGGTTGGGGTCGGGCAGGGCATTGAGGTGGCTCGCGATGAGGGCGAAGGCGGCGTCCCAGCCAATGGGGCGGTACCGGTCGAGCACGCCGTCGTAGACCATCGGGTGCGTCAACCGGCCCTGGTCTTCCAGCCAGAAGTCGCTCTGCCGCGCGAGCTCGCTCACGGTGTGGCGCTCGAACAGCTCGGGCCCGGCGCGGCGCGCGGTGGCCTCGGCCGCCACGGCCTTCACGCCGTTCTCGCAGAACTCGAAGGTGGATGCGTGGTGGCGGTCCGGCCAGGCGCAGCCCGGGCAGTCGAAACCGTCGGGCTGGTTGGCCGACAGCAGGGTCTTGGCGCCCTTGAGGGGAATGTCCTGCCGCAGCAGCGCGTTCTTCACGCTGTTCAAGGCGCCCCAGCCGCCGGCGGGGCCGGTGTAGAACTCGATCTTCTGTGGATTCATCAGGGTCTCGGTGAGAATGCAGGCGTCCTGGCCTGTCCGGCATCGTCCCGTGATTTCCGTTCGCCATCAATATGAAGCTTTCGGTCCGATGCACCGGCAGCCCGCTGCATAAGCACCGCCTCACATAAGCGCATGAAACAGGTCTCCATCCGCCCCGTCTGGACCATCCAGGAGCCCGATGGCCCGCCCCTGCCGGCGCGCCTGATCGAGTTGCTGGTGCTCGTGGCCGAGCAGGGCAGCCTGCTGAACGCCGCGCGCGGGCTGGGCATGTCCTACCGCCGCGCGTGGGACGTGGTGCGCGAAGGCGAACAGCAGTTCGGGACCCCCTTGCTCGTGATGGAGCGCGGCAAGGGCTCGACGCTGACCGAGCTGGGCGCGCGCATCGTCTGGGCCGACAAGCGCATCCACGCCCGGCTGCGGCCCGCGCTGGAGACGCTGTCTTCCGAACTCGCCGAGGAACTGCGCGGCGCCCTGAGCGAAGCGCCCGCGGCCTTGCGCATCCAGGCCAGCCACGGCTTTGCCATCGAGCGGCTGATCGACCGGCTGGCGCAGGACGGCCTGAAGCTCAGCTTCTCGTATGCGAGCAGTGCCGCGGCGGCCGCCGCGCTGCGCGAAGGCGCGTGCGACGTGGCCGGTTTTCACCTGCCCATCGGGCCGATGGAGGCCATGGCGCTGGCGCACTACCAGCCCTGGCTGCAAGGCCTGGACCTCACGCTGGTGGACATCGCCACGCGCCGCCAGGGCCTGATGGTGCGGCCCGGCAACCCGCGCGAGCTCTACGCGCTGGCCGACCTCACGCGCGCCCCCGTGCGCTTCATCAACCGCCAGCCCGGATCGGGCACGCGCCTGCTGCTGGAGGGTTTGCTCAAGGCGCAGGGCATCGCCCCCACACGCATTGCCGGTTTCGAGCAGGGCGAGTACACGCACGCCGCCGTCGCCGCCTATGTGGCCAGCGGCATGGCCGATGTGGGCTTCGGGCTCGAACCCCCGGCGCGGCACTTCAAGCTCGACTTCGTGCCCATCGCCACCGAGCGCTATTTCCTGCTGTGCCGCGACGACGTGATGACCGCGCCCGCGATGCAGGCGGTGCTGTCCGCCCTGCGCGACCCCGGCTTTCGGGCCACGCTCGCGCAGTTGCCGGGTTACGACCCGGCCGACCTGGGCCGGGCGATGCCGTTCCAGGATGCGTACCGGTTCGTACTGCCCTCTGGTTGATACGCGAAAGGTATTGCTGGGAATACAAAACGAGTATTTGAACGTATCGACACCCCGACCTAGGATCGGCCCATGGGATGCACCCGATGACGCCGAACCTCAAATACTCTTCGACCGCGATCGCGATTCACTGGCTGGCTGCGCTGCTGATCCTGGCGGCCATCGCCCTGGGCGTTTACATGACCGGCCTGCCGATGTCGCCGGCCCGGCTCAAGCTCTACAACTGGCACAAGTGGCTGGGCATCACCATCCTGGTGCTCTCCGTCGTCCGCCTGGCGTGGCGCGCCACGCACCGCCCGCCGGCGGACCTGCCCATGCCACCCTGGCAGCGCCGTGCCGCCCATTGCTCGCACGGCCTGATGTACGCGCTGTTCTTCGCCGAGCCGCTGGCGGGCTGGGTCTACAGCTCCGCGTCCGGGTTTCCCGTGGTCGTGTTCGGCGTCCTGCCCCTGCCCGATCTGGTGGCGCCCGACAAGGCGCTGGCGGAGGACTTGAAGTCCGTTCACGCCGGCCTGGCGCTGGCGCTCGGGGCGGCCATCGCGCTGCACCTGGCGGCCGTGGTGCAACACCAATTCATTCACAAGGACGGCCTGCTGTCGCGCATGCTTCCGCGAACGGCTGGAAAGAACCAGGCATGAACAACCGCCTTCGCATCGGCATCGCCGCCTTCGTCCTGTCGGGCGCCAGTGTGGCGATGGCCCAGACCCTGGAGCCGGCGCAGAGCGAGATCGCCTTCACCTTCCGCCAGATGGGCGTGCCCGTGGCGGGGCGCTTCACGAAGTTCAGCGGCCAAGTCCACTTCGACCCCAAGAAACCCGAGGCCGGCAAGGTCGCGCTGCGCATCGACACCGGCAGCGCGCGCTTCGGTTCGGCGGAGACCGACGCCGAGGCGGTCAAGAGCGACTGGCTGCACGCCGCGAAGTTTCCGCAGGCCAGCCTGGATTCCGTGGCAGTCCAGGCCGTGGGCCCGGGCCGGTACGAACTGGCCGGCCAGCTGAGCATCAAGGGAACGGCCAGGGCCGTGCGCATCCCGGTGGCGCTGGCGCGAAGCGGCGCCATGACCATCGCCACCGGCGCCTTCACGGTCAAGCGGCTCGAATTCAAAGTCGGCGATGGGGACTGGTCGGACACCTCCCTGGTCGCCAACGAAGTGCAGGTGAATTTCAAACTCGCGCTGTCCGGCATGGCGGCGCTTTAACCCTCCGGTAACCACCATGAAGAAACTGTTGTCTCTGCTGCTCGCCGCATCGGCCTGCGCGTCGGCCCAATCGGCCACCTACCAGCTCGATCCGCTGCACACCCACGTCATGTTCGAGATCGACCACATCATCTCGACCAACCGCGGCCGCTTCGACAAGAAGGAGGGGGTCGTCGAGTTCGATCCGCAGGGCAAGACGGGCAGCGTCAGCCTGACGCTGGACATGAGCTCGATCAACACCGGCGTGGCCCCGTTCAACAAGCAGCTGCAGTCCAAGGACTTCTTCGATGTGGAGCAGCACCCGACGGCCCGCTTCGTGGCGGACCAGTTCGTCTTCAACGGCGACAAGGTGGTGGAAGTCAACGGCCAGCTCACCCTGGTGGGCAAGACCCATCCCGTCAAGCTCAAGGCCTTGCGCTTCACCTGCTACATGAACGGCATGCTCAAGCGCGAGGTCTGCGGCGGCGATTTCGAGGCCACCATCAACCGCAGCGCCTGGGGCATCGAGTTCGGCATCCCGCGCTTTCCCGACAGTGTGAGGCTGGTGCTGCAGGTCGAAGGGATCAAGCAGTGACGGACCGGGGTCGGCCCTCACGACGGTGCGGGAAATGAAGGACCGTTACCTGGCCCACATGCGGGACACCGCGAAGCGCCTCGAAGCGCTGTGAGTCAGCGCGAACGGATCTCCACCACCTGGTCGATGGCCCCGAACAAGGCCTCGCCCTGCGGGCCGCCGGCCAGGATGCGCACGCGGTCGCCGTGCTGAAGGTAGGGCGGCAGCCGGTCCTCGGGCTCGCCTTGCAGCTGCGCGCGCACGCGGGCTTCGGTGATGCAGGCGCTGCCCGAATCGGGGTCGGCGTTGCTGACCGTGCCCGCGCCCACGATGCTGCCCGCCACCAGGCTGCGGGTGCGCGCCAGGTGGGCGATGATCTGCGCGAAGTTGAACACCACCTCGCTGTTGGCATGGGGCTCGCCAAAGCGCTCGCCATTGAGCTCGATGCGCACGCGCCCGTCGAACATGTGGTCCTTCCAGGCCTCGCCCAGCGCGGCGGGGGTGACCGCGATGGGGGCGAAGCTGGTGGCCGGCTTGCTCTGGTAGAAGCCGAAGCCCTTCGCGAGTTCGCCCGGGATCAGGCCGCGCAGCGACACGTCGTTGAGCAGCACCACCAGCGCGATGCGATCGGCGGCCTGTTCGGCGGTGGTGCCCATGGGCACATCCTTCGTGATCACCGCGACCTCGGCCTCCAGGTCCACCAGGTGGGCGGCATCGGTGGCGCACGATGGGCTCCACGGGGCCGAGCATCACGTCCGAACCGCCCTGGTACACCAGGGGTTCGATGTCGTAACGCGGCGGGATGGGCTCCTTGCGCCATTGGTAGATCAGGCGCGCGTGGTTGCGGTAGACGGAGGCGTCGGCCCACTGGTAGGCCCGGGGCAATGGCGCCATGCAATGGGTCGGGTCGATGCGCTCGGCACCGCGCCAGCCCTCGGCTTCCAGGGCGAGGCGGCGCTGCTCCAGGCCCGGGGCCTGGGCATCCCAGACGTCCAGCAGGGCCTGCAGCGTGGGCAGGTCGCGGCCGGCGGGCACCCACTGTTGGCCGGACGGGCTGACCAGCATGAGTTCACCGTCTCGGGTGCCGTTGTGGCGGGTGGCGAGTCGCAGGTGCAGGGGACTTGGGGTCATGGGGTGGTGGTGGTCGGTGTCAGAGGCCGCGCTCGCGCACGCTCAGCGCGGAACGGAATTGTTTCTTGAGCCGGTACAGCTGGGCCGGGCGGTTGCGGCCGCCGAGCTTGGTCGCGCCGGGCACTTCTTCCAGGATGCCCAGGTCATCGAGCTTGCGCCGGAAGTTGGGCAGGTTCAAGGGCTGCGCCAGCACCGCCTCGTACACCGCGTGGAGTTCGGGCACGGTGAATTGATCGCCGCAGAGGAACGCCGGCAGCGACGAGTAGGCCGCCTTGTTGCGCACGCGCGCCACCACGCCGGCGATGATCTGCGCATGGTCGAAGGGCAGGGCGGGCAGCCTGCCCACCGGGAACCGCTGGACCGTGTCGCCCAGCACGCTGGGCGGCACCAGGGCGTAGTAGACGACGGTGAGCGACCAGCCCCGTGGATCGCGGCCGGGGCCGGAGAAGGTGCCGTACTCTTCGAGGTAGGGGCTCACGACACCCGCCTTGCGCTTGAGCACGCGCGCCGCCGCCGCGCCGGCGTGGTCGTCCTTGTCCTCGTGCACGTAGCCCCCGGGCAGGGCCCAGAGCCCCTTGAAGGGCTCGGCGTCGCGCTTGAACAGGGCGACTTCCAGCTCGCCCTGGACCAGGGTCAGGAGCACGGCGTCGACGGTGAGGATGATGGCCATGGTGGGGAATTTTTTCCGGATTCTACTGCTTAGATTCAGAACGCACCGAATAGGTGTATGGATCCATTCATCGGCAAATGTCCTGAATCAGAAAGACTAAGATGCAAAAAAAATCAAAGTAGGTATACTGGGGCCATCGACACCCACCAAGGACGGATGGACATGCGAACCAAGCTCCTGATCATTGATCCCCAGAACGACTTCTGCGACATCGAGGGCGCGGCGCTCCCGGTGGCCGGCGCCCGTGACGACCTGCGCCGCCTGGCCCGCTTCATCGACGCTCAGTCGGCTCGCCTCAGCGACATCACGGTGACGCTGGATTCGCACGCCAGCGTCGCGGTCGAGCGCACCAGCTTCTGGCTGACGCGCGAGGGTGAGGCCGTGGCGCCGTTCACCTTCATCACGGCCGCGAGCGTGGCGGCCGGCGAGCACCGGCCGCGCGATGCCCGCCTCACCGGCCAGGTGATGGCCATGCTGAATCAACTGGCCGCCGCGGGCAAGGCCGGCATGGTGGTGTGGCCGGTGCACTGCGTCACGGCCACCTGGGGCCACAACATCCAGAGCGACCTCGCCGACAGCCTCGCCGCCTGGGAGATGGCCCACCAGCGCGCGGTGGCCAAGGTGCTCAAGGGCGAGTACCCGCTGACCGAGCATTTCGGCGTCTTCGAGGCCGACGCCCCGGTGGCCTCGGTGCCGGGCACCCAGTTCAACCGCGCGCTGGCCGCCTCGGTGCGCAGGTGGGGCCGACTTCGTCGCGTTCGCGGGGCAGGCGTCGAGCCACTGCGTGGCCGCCAGCTACGACCAGTTCATGCGCTTCCTCGCCAGCGCGCCGGCTTTCGCGCCCCAGGTGGTGTTGCTGCGCGACTGCATGAGCCCGGTGCCCGGCTTCGAGACACTGGCGGACGGCCTTTTCGAGCGCGCGCGGGCCGCCGGCAGCCTGGTGCTGGGCGTGGACGAGTTCGCCGCGCGGATTTGCTGACTTCAGACCAAGACAAGGAAAGCACCATGAACTTCTCGCCCGTCGTGACCTCGCTGCTGGGCACCGACCTTTACAAGTTCACGATGCTGCAGCCCATGCTGCACTCGATGCCGGCCAACCAGGCGGAGTACCGCTTCGTGTGCCGCAACGAACCCGGCTACCCCTTGAGTGAGATCCGGGAGGAGGTCGAGCGCCAGCTGGCGCACCTGTGCACCCTGCGCTTCACCGAAGAGGAGCTGCAGTACCTGGGCGGCCTGCGCTACATGAAGTCCGACTTCATCGACTTCCTGCGCATCTTCCAGCTCCAGCACCGCTACGTGACCGTGGCCGCCGAGAGCGATCACCTGGTCATCGTGGCCCAGGGGCCTCAGATCCACGTGATGTTCTTCGAGATCTTCGTGCTGGCCATCGTCAACGAGATCTACTTCCGGCGCCTGCGCAGCGCCCGAGGTGCTGAGCGAAGGCCGCCGGCGCCTGCGCGAGAAGATCGCCCTGCTGCGCACCGTCGGCGCCCGGCGCCAGAACCCGTTCGAGTTCTTCGACTTCGGCGTGCGCCGCCGCTTCTCGGCCGCCTGGCAGGAAGAGGTGGTGGCGCACGTTCGCGAAAGAGGTGCCCGAGTTCTTCAAGGGCACCTCCAACGTGTACCTGGCGAAGAAGTACGGCCTGGTGCCGATCGGCACCATGGCGCACGAGTACCTGCAGACCTTCCAGGCCGTGGGCGTGCAGCTCAAGGGCTTTCAGAAGGCGGCGCTGGAGGCCTGGGTGCAGGAGTACCGCGGCGACCTTGGCGTGGCCCTGACCGATGTGGTGGGCATGGACGCCTTCCTCGCCGACTTCGACCTCTACTTCGCCAAGCTCTTCGACGGCCTGCGCCACGACTCGGGCGATCCGGTGGCCTGGGGCGAGAAGGCGCTGGCGCATTACGAGCGCCTGAAGATCAATGCGCACACCAAGCGGCTGGTGTTCTCCGACGGCCTGGACCTGCCGACCGCGATCGGCCTCTACGAGCACTTCGCCGACCGCATCCAGACCGGCTTCGGCATCGGCACCAACCTCACCAACGACATGGGCCTGCCGACCCTGAACATCGTGATGAAGCTGGTGAGCTGCAACGGGCAGCCCGTTGCCAAGCTCTCGGACTCGCCGGGCAAGACCCTCTGCGACGACGAGACCTTCCTCGCCTACCTGCGGCAGGTGTTCCGCATCGCGGCATACCCCTGAATTCCACTCCTTGGAATTGGGGTGGTGCGCGGTGCGATCAGGCGACCTAAGCTGCGCGGAGGTGCCACGGCCACGCCGTGCCGCCTTCCCATACCTAGACCTGGAGACACCGACCGATGACCACCCAACCCCCCTTGTCGCGCCGCCGCTTCAACGCCGCGCTCGGCGCCAGCCTGGTCCTGCCGTTCGCGGCACCCGCGCTGGCGCAGTCACAGGCTTTCCCGAACAAGCCGATCCGCATCCTGGTGCCGTTCGCGGCCGGCGGCCCGACCGACCTGATGGCGCGCGCCGTCGGCAAGAACCTCTCGACCTCGCTGGGGCAGCCGGTGATCGTCGAGAACAAGCCCGGTGGCGGTGGCGTGATCGCCATGGGCGAGGTGGCGCGCGGCCCGGCCGACGGCTACACGCTGGTGTTTCCGTCCATCCTCGCGGTGACCAACCCCGCGCTCATGCCCAACTACCCGTTCGACACGCTGCGCGACTTCGCGCCGCTGACGGTGGTGGGCTACATCCCGCACGCGCTGGTGGTGCGGCCCGATTTCCCGGCCAAGGACCTGCAGGCCCTGGTGGGCCATCGCCAAGGCCGCGCCGGGCAGCGTCAACTACGGCTCCTCGGGCAACGGCACCTCGGCCCACCTCGGCGCCGCGCTGTTCGCGCAGCGCGCCGACATCAAGGTCACGCACGTGCCCTACCGCGGCGCGGCCCCGGCGGTGCAGGACCTGCTGGGCGGCCAGATCCAGTTCATGTTCCTCGACATGAGTTCGGCGCTGGCGCAGATCAAGACCGGCAAGCTGCGCGCGCTGGCCGTGGCCCCGGCCAACCGCTTCGCCGGCCTGCCCGACGTGCCCACCGTGGCCGAGCAGGGCTACCCCGGCTTCAACGTGCACGGCTGGTACGGCCTGTTCGCGCGCAGCGGCACGCCCGCGCCCATCGTGCAGGCGCTCTACACCGAGGTGAAGAAGGCGCTGGCATCGACCGAGATCCGCGAGCTGTTCCAGAACTACGGCATCGAGGCCGGCGGCATGCCGCCCGAGGACTACACCGAGATCGTGCGCAAGGACCTTGCCATGTGGAAGCGCACCGTCGACCAGCTTCAGATCACCCTGCAGTAAGTCCATGATCATTGCGATTCCCGACGACTACCAGGACTGCGTGCGGCACCTGGACTGTTTCGCCAAGCTCGCCGGCCACGAGGTGCGCATCTTCAACGACTCGGTGAAGGGCACGGACGCCCTGGCGGCGCGCTTCGCCGACGCCGAGGCCATCGTGCTCACGCGCGAGCGCACGCGCATCGACGCCGCCCTGCTCGACCGCCTGCCCAGGCTGCGCCTGATCAGCCAGACCGGCAAGCTCGCGGGCCATGTGGACCTGGCCGCGTGCACCGCGCGCGGCGTGCGGGTGGCCGAGGGCAGCGGCGCGGGCTCGGCCACGGCCGAGATCGCCTGGACCCTGGCGCTGGCCAGCCGGCGCCACTTGGTGAGCGAAGCCAACCGGTTGCGCGATGGGCAATGGCAAGGGCATCTGGGCCAGCAGCTCAGCGGCCAGCGCCTGGGCGTCTGGAGCTACGGCCGCATCGGCCGGCAGGTGGCGGGCTACGGCCGCGCCTTCGGCATGCAGGTCTGGGTGTGGGGCCGCGAAACCTCGACCGCCGCCGCGCGCGCCGACGGCTTCGAGGTGGCGCCCTCGCGCGAAGCCTTCTTCGCGCAGAGCGATGTGATCAGCCTGCACGTGCGGCTCTACGCCGACACCGTGGGCATCGTGACGGCCGAGGACCTCGCGCGCATGAAGCCCACGGCGCTGCTGGTCAACACCAGCCGCGCCGAGCTGATCGCGCGCGGCGCGCTGGCGCATGCCCTGGCGCAAGGCCGGCCGGGTTTCGCCGCGGTCGACGTCTACGAAGAAGAGCCGGTGCTGGGCGCGAACCACCCCCTGCTGCGCCTGCCGAACGTGCTGTGCACGCCACACATCGGCTACGTGGAGAAGGACAACTACGAGCGCTACTTCGGCATCGCCTTCGACAACATCCTGGCCTATGCGCAAGGCCGCCTGACCGACGGGGTCAGTCCCGCAGCCAGCCCAGCAGCAGCGGGTTGATCGCGTCGGCCCGCTCGTACTGCACCCAGTGCCCGGCCCCGTCCACGATGCGGGTGCGGGCCTCGGGCAACGGGGCGGCCAACAGGGACGCGACGGTGGCCGGCTCGGCCGTCACATCGTGTTCGCCCCAGGCCAGCAGGGTCGGCCCGGCATAGGCCGCCAACACGCCGGCGAGGCCGCCGGCGCGCGATATCTCCTTGCTGCGGAACCGTGTGCGCACGCAGGCCTCGGTGTGCACGCGCAGCGCGAGCGGGTCGATGCCGTCGGCCGGCCCGCTGAGCATGTGCATGGCGAGGTTGTGGCGCATGGCGTGTTCCACCGCCGCCGCGTCGCCCGCGCGCCAGGCCGGTTTCCAGTTGACCAGCTCGCCCTTGGGGCGGCGCGGCCCCTGGTGGCCGCCCGTGCCCAGCAAGGCCAGGCGCCGCACCTGGGGCCGCTGCGCGGCCAGGTGCGCGGCGACCAGGCCGCCGAACGAAAAACCCACCAGCTGCACCGGCGTGCCGGGGCCGATCAGGGCGTCCAGCGTGGACAGCGTGGGGGCCAGCAGCGCGGCCAGGCCTTCGCCCTCGGGCGGATCCGAATCGCCGAAGCCGGGCAGGTTCACCGCCCACACGGTGTGCTCGGCGGCAAGAGCCTCGATGTTGCGCACCCAGTGCAGCCAGCTGCCGTGGCCGCCGTGCACCAGCACCACCGGGCTGCCGCTGCCGAAGCCGCGCCAGCAGACCTGGCCGCCGGCCCAGGCCACGCGCTCAGTGCGGGCCCGCGCCGACAAGCTGTCGATCAGCGCCGGGTCAGTCCGCATGCGCGAGCACCACCACGCCGTCGGCGGCCTTCACGCCCTGGCCTTCGGGCAGCACGAACACCGGGTTGATCTCGGCCTCGATCAGCCGCTCGCCGAGCTGCGCGGTCATCTGCGAGAAC
Source organism: Hydrogenophaga sp. UC242_50 (assembly GCF_042697355.1). Classification (NCBI taxonomy): domain Bacteria; kingdom Pseudomonadati; phylum Pseudomonadota; class Betaproteobacteria; order Burkholderiales; family Comamonadaceae; genus Hydrogenophaga; species Hydrogenophaga sp. UC242_50. Next base: position 3,153 of record NZ_CP170553.1, on the reverse strand, counting down.
GCGACGATGGCCGAGACCAGGGCCTCGACGTCGGCCTTGGGCCGACCCCGGTAACCGTCGAGCAGGGGCCAGGTCTGGAGCTCGCGCAGCATCCCGTGCGCCACCTCGCGGCTCAGGCCGCCTTGTGGGGGCAGCATGCGCAGCGTGGTGTCCTTGAACAGCTCGGCGGTGATGCCGCCCATGCCCAGCAGGATGGCCGTGCCCAGCGCATCGCGGTGCATGCCGAGGATGAGCTCGGTGCCGCCCGACACCATCTCCTGCACCAGGAACCGCGTGGGCGCCACCCCGGCCTTGGCCCGCACCTCGTCGGCCATGCGGGTCAGGCGCGCGCCGATCTGTTCGGGCGTGACGTTGACGGCCACGCCGCCCACGTCGCTCTTGTGCGTGATCTCGCCCGTGAGGATCTTCAGCACCACGCGCTCGCCCAGCGCGCGCGCGGCCCGCTCGGCTTCGGCGGGGCTGCCCACCACGGTCTCGGTGGTGCAGGGAATGCCGAAGCGCGTGAACAGCTGCTTGCACTCGGCCTCGTTCAGCGAGCCGCTGCCGATGTCGTGCACCGCCACCGGCGCGCCCAGCGGCGCGGCGGCGTGTTCGCTCCAGCGGCGGGTCTGCAGCATGCTGTTGAGGGCCACGCTGCAGCTCTCGGCGTCGGCGAAGGCCGGCACGCCGCGCTGCGTCAGCAAGGCGGCCACCTGCGGCGCGTGCGGGCTCACGTAGGCGATCACGGGTTTGTCGCTCAGCGGCAGGCAGTCCTGGATCGCATTGGCCATCAGCTCGGGCATGGCCAGGCTGGACGAGCCCACGATGATGGTCAGCGCGTCGTAGCTCGGGCTCTCCAGCAGGGCGCGGATGGCGCCGCGCAGCAGCTCGGGCTGCAGGCCGGCCAGCGTCACGTCGATCGGGTTGCGGTCCAGCGCGGCCTGCTCGCCGGTCTGCAGCGCGCGCAGTTTCGCGGCGGTGGCCTCGTCGGGCGGTGGGGTCTCGAGACCGGAGACGCCGTAGCTGTCCGACACCAGCGTGCCGGCGCCGCCGGTGGAGGTGAGGATGCGCAGCGCGCGGGCCGCGCAGCACGCGGCCGGTGGACAGCGCCACCGGAATGTCCAGCAGGTCGCTGAAGGTCTGCGCGCGGATCACACCCACTTCCTTGAACAGCGCGTCGTACATGCGGTCGGCGCCGGCGAGCGCGCCGGTGTGCGAGACGGCTGCCTGGGCGCCGGCCTCGGAGCGGCCGATCTTGAACGCCACCACCGGCTTGCCCGCGCGCGCGGCCTTCAGCGCGGCCTGGCGGAAGCGTTCGGGGTGGCGCACGCTTTCCACGTACAGCGCGATGACCCGCGTGGCCTCGTCGTCGGCCAGGTGGTCCACGAAATCGGCGAGGTCCAGGTCCACCTCGTTGCTGGTGGAGATCAGCTTGGACAGGCCGATGCCGCGCGCCGCCGCGCGCGAGAGCAGCGCGCCCAGGATGCCGCCGCTTTGCGAGACCACGCCCACCGGGCCCGCCGGGAAGTGGTCCATCTCCAGCGCGCCGCTGGCCGAGAGCACGATGTTGTCGGTGAGGTTGACCAGGCCGATGGTGTTCGGGCCGAGCAGGCGCATGCTGCCCGCGGCCTCGCGCAGCTGCGCCTGGCGGCGCGCGCCTTCTTCGCCGGTCTCGGTGTAGCCGCTGGCCAGCACGATGGCGGCGGCCGTGCCGCGCGCGGACAGGTCCGACACGGCCTTGTGCGCGCGCTCGGCGCCGAGCAGCACGATGCCCACGTCGGGCACGGCCGGCAGCGAGGCCACGTCGGGGTAGCAGCGCAGGCCGTCGATGTGCTCGGCGCGCGGGTTGATCGGGTAGATGTCGCCGGTGAAGCCGTGCTTGCGCAGGTAGGCCACCGGGCGGCCGGCGGTTTTGCCCGCGTCGGCCGAGGCGCCGATGACGGCGACGCTGCGCGGCTGCAGCAGCCGGGAGATGGGGGTCACGGGGTTCATGCCTGGGGCGCGGCTTTGTTCAGGAAGGCCATCACCGAGTCGCGGTGCTCGGTGCTGGTGTAGCAGATGCCCTGGGCCTGGCTGCCCTGGGCGAAGACCTGCTGCGCCGGCAACTCGAAGGTCTGGTTCAGGATGGTCTTGCTCAGCGCGAGCGCGGTGGCCGAACCCTGGCTGAGTTCGCGCGCCCAGGCCTGGGCGTCGGCCAGCAGCCGCTCCGCCGAGGTCTTGCGGTCCACGATGCCGAGCGAGAGCGCCTCGTCGGCGTCCACCTTGCGGCCGGTGAAGATCAGCTGCTTCGCGGTGGACAGGCCCACGCGGCGCGGCAGGAAGTACATGCCGCCGCCGTCGGGCACGATGCCGCGGTGGATGTACGACCAAGTGAAGCTGGCCCATTCGCTGGCGATGACGAAATCGCAGGCGAGGGCGGTGTCGGCGCCCAGACCGGAGGCCGCGCCGTTCACGGCCGCGATCACCGGCTTGGGCATGGTGTGCAGCAGCATCTGCGTGTGGTGCACGCGCTGCTGCCGGTGCCAGCCGTTGAAACCCACCTCGCCAGCCGGGGCGTTCATGCGCTTTTCCATGCCGGCCACGTCGCCGCCCGCGCAGAAGCCCTTGCCGGCGCCGGTGAGCACCAGCGCGCGGATGGCCTTGTCGGCCGCGACCTGCTCCAGCGCGTGGATGAACTCCGCGCGCATGGCGTCGCTCATGGCGTTGCGTTTGTCGGGCCGGTTCAGCGTGAGCGTGGCGATGCCGGTGTCAACCTGCAGATCGATCAGGGGAGGCGTGGACATGGTGGGTTCCAGAGAGAGGGGAGGTCAGTTCGAGGTGATGTTGTTTTCTTTGACGATCTTGCGCCAGCGCGCTTCTTCGGCGCGCACATAGGTCTCCAGCTCGGCCGGCGCCCCGGCGCTGATCACCAGGCCTTCCTGCTCGACCTTCTTGCGGAACTCGTCGGTGCGCAGCGGCCTTCTTCGCGGCGGCGTTGAGCTTGGCGATCACGTCGGGCGGCGTGCCGGCGGGCGCGTACAGGCCGTACCAGCTCTCCATCACGTAGCCGGGAATGGTCTCCGCGATGGCCGGCACGTTCTTGAGCACCGCCGAGCGCTCGGCGCCGGTCACGCCCAGCGCGCGCAGCTTGCCGCTCTCCAGGCCCGAGGACACGGCGGTGGCGGTGCCGAAGAT